>CAXTNS010000465.1:0-2470 GCA_964245465.1 uncultured Thermoanaerobaculia bacterium | reverse complement strand
TGGCCGACTTCATCAAGAAGTCCGGCGAGGATTCCGGGGTCACGTCCGTCGTCTCCTTCAACTATGACGACCTGCTGGAGCGGCAGCTCGAAGGCGTCGAGTTCCGGTCCGTCTGGAGCGACCGGCGGCGCCGGGACAAGCGGCTCCCCATCCTCCACCCCCACGGCTTCCTGCCGCGCGAGGGCGACTTCAAAGACTGCGACCTCGTCTTCACCGAGGACGACTACCACGGCCTCACCACCAGCATCTTCCACTGGGCCCTGACCGCCATCGTCAACTACCTCCGGCACAACACCGTGCTCTTCATCGGCCTCTCGATGCTCGACCCCAACCTGCGCCGGCTGCTCGACGCGAGCTACGTCTACGGCGACGTCCCGGCCCACTGGCAGGTCCAGAAGCGCCACAAGATCTCTCGCGGCGAGGCGCGCAACGTCCTGCGCGACATCCGCGACCGCGCCCGGCGGTTCCGCAAGGAGTTGGGGATCGATCCTCCCGAGGACGTGCCGGAGCTCCAGGAAGCCGTCCTCGCCATGCTCCAGCAGGCCGACAGCTACGACCGGAACCTCTTCGAGTCCATGGGCGTCAAGACGGTCTGGGTCGAGGACTACGACGACATCCCCGCCCTGCTCGAGCAGATCTCCGAGCCCTGAGCCTGCCCTCCTCCCGGCCCGTGCTACCATTTCCGGCCAACTGGAACGATCGGGAACGACTTCCTGGGGGGATCAACCCGCTACGCTTTCATTCAGCGGAGAAGGAACACCATGCCGAGGATCGAATTCACGGGCAATTACGAGGATCTCTCCACCGACCGGGGATATCAATTCAAGTTCTATTGCGAAAAGTGCGGCAACGGTTACATGTCGAGCTTCCAGAGCTCGAAGATGGGCCTGGCGGCGTCGGCCGCTTCGGTGGCCGGCAACCTCCTGGGCGGCATCTTCGGCCGCGCCGCGGACACGGCCCACGAGATCCAGCGCGCCGTGGGCGGACCGGCCCACGACGCCGCCCTGCGCGAGGCCGTCGAGGAGATCCGTCCCCAGTTCAAGCAGTGCACCCGTTGCGGCCAGTGGGTCTGCGGTCCCATCTGCTTCAACAACAAGGCGGGCCTCTGCGAGAGCTGCGCGCCCGACATGGACGAGGAAATCGCCGCCGCCCAGGCCGAGGCCGCCCGGCTCCAGGCCTTCGAGAAGGCCCAGTCGGTCGACTGGATGAAAAGCCGTGACCTCGGCAACGTCACCGGCGTCGCCTGCAAGGCCTGCGGCGCCAAGACCGGGGGAGCCAAGTTCTGCCCCGAGTGCGGCACCCCCACCGCCCAGAAGAAGGCCTGCGGGGGCTGCGGCCACCATGTGGAGGGCAACCCTCGGTTCTGCCCCGAGTGCGGCCAGAAGTTCGCGTGAGGCATGGCTTTGAGATCACAGACTGTGATCTCAAAGCCGATCTCTCCTGACACGTTTGAGGTGCCAATCTGGAACCTCAAACCTCCTCGAAGCCGATCCGCCGGCTCGGCACCCCCGGCGGTGCCATCAACTGCCGTAGCGCGTCGAAGACGACCTTGAAGTGGTCGTCGTATTTCTGCTCCAGCTCATCGAGTCTCCGTACCAAGTCGGCCTGGGTCGACATGACATGCCGAAGCCGGGAGAAGGCCCGCATCAGCTCGATGTTCACCCGGATGGCCCGCTCGCTGTTGAGCACGCTCGAAAGCATCGCCACTCCCTGTTCGGTGAAGGCATAGGGCAGGTACCGGCGGCCGCCCCGCCCCTTTGAGGTTCCAGATTGGCACCTCAAAAACTCCAGTTCCTCCCGCGTGAGCTGAAACATGAAGTCCGGGGGGAATCGACCGAGATTCCTCTTCATGGCTCGAATGAGCACCTTGGTCTCGACCTCGTAGAGCAGGGCGATCTCGGAATCGAGGATCACCTTCTCCCCTCGCAGCACCAGGATGACGCGCTCAATCCTCTCCGCCGGTACCAACGCCTGAGTCTCTCCCATGATCCGGGCCCCCTCCCTGGGGCACGTTTGAGGTGCCAATTTGGAACCTCAAAGCTGGAGGCCACCTCCAGCCGGGAGCCCAAACGGACTCGCCACTCTCATAAGACGGAAAAACCGTCTTCCATCGCTCAACTTTCTTTCTGTGTGAAATTCTGGAGGAGAGGGGATCTCGTTTGAGGTACCAATCTGGCACCTCAAACGCCCCTTCAGGCCGCCCGCTTGCCCAGCCAGCGGGCCAGGAAGGGGAGGGCGGCGAGGCCCAGGAAGACGGCGAACCAGAGGGTGGCGGCGCGGGTGACCAGGGTGATCGAGCCCGCGTCCGCCGTGTCCAGGCCCTGCGAGTGGAGGAGCGCCGCGAGCGCCCCCTCGGCCGCGCCCAGACCGCCCGGGAGCATCGAGAGCCCGCCCAGGAAGGTCGAGCCCGTGTAGTTGAAGATCGAGAGCAGCAGACCCGCCCGCGGCGCGTACTCCCGCACCACGAGGA
>CAXTNS010000464.1:0-5816 GCA_964245465.1 uncultured Thermoanaerobaculia bacterium | reverse complement strand
GTGGTGTAGCGGCCGTTCTGTATGGAGACGAGGCGGCCGGTCCGGCCGGCGAGGATCTGGTCCGCGGCGAGGCTCGCGAAGTTCTTGGCGACCAGGCGGTCGAGCGAATCGGGGGGGCCGGAGCGCATGAGGTAGCCCAGCCGTTGATAGATCACCCGGTCGCCGGTCTCTTTCTGGAGGGCCTCGCGCAGGTAGCGCCCGACGCCGCCGAGCTCGCGGTTGCCCACGGCGTCGGCCTCACCCGTTTCGAAAGGTTTGCCGCCGGCGGGGTAGGCGCCCTCGGAGATGGCGCAGACGGCGTAGTTACTGGGGTTCGTCCGCTTGTCCTCGGCCAGCAGGGCCACGACCTGCTCGGTGTCGAAGGGAACCTCGGCGATCAGGGAGCGGTCGGTGCCCGCGAGGTAGGAGGCAAGGAGGCAGGTCTCTCCTGAGTAGCGGCCGAAGAGCTCGACTACCAGGAAACGCTCGTGCGAGCCCGCCACAGTCCGCAGGTCATTGATGAAGGTGACGGAGCGGGTGATGGCGGTGGAGAAACCGATGCAGTAGTCGGTGCCGTAGACGTCGTTGTCCATGGTCTTCGGCAAGCCGATCATCTTGACGCCTTCCTGGTGGAGCCGGCGGGCGAAAGAAAGGGTGCCGTCGCCGCCGATGGCGACCAGGGTGTCGAGGTGGAGGTAGCGGAGCACGTCCAGAGCCGCGGCGGTGAGGTCGAGCCGGCCGTCGGGAAGCGTCTTGTTCTCGCGGCCGCGCAAGTGCTCGGGCACGGCGTCGGGCTTGGTGAGAGAGGGATTGATGCGCGAGCTGTGGAGGATGGTGCCGCCACTGCGGTCGATAGTGCGAGTGCTGGCGCGGGTGAGAGGCACGAGCCAAGCCGAGTTGTCCTCGTTGTGGTAGGGCTTGACGTGGAGGAGGGCCGCCCAGCCCCTTCGCAATCCCAGGACCTCGTAGCCCTCCCCCTCCATCCGCCAGACGAACTGCTGGATGGCCGCGTTCAGGCCCGGCACGTCGCCGCCGCCTGTCAGAATTCCGACCCGCTTGGCCATCCGCTCCCCTCTCGCCCCATTACGAATAGATATCGCGTCGATTTCCGACTCGAAGGACGATTACAGTGTCGTCCTCAAGGTCGAAAATGACGACCTTAGCCATTCAGGAGATCCTCGAGAGGGACCGTTCTCCCGTGCCGGTAGTCTTCGCGCGCCTCTTGAATTGAGTCGAGGTATGACGCCGAGGAGAGCGCTTGGAGATCCTCGATATGGTTCTCCAGAGTGCGCCGAACGGTGTCCTCGATCATCTCCCGCAGGTCATCCACGGACATGTCTTTGACATAATCGGTCGCCATTGGAACCTCCTTCCTTCCAGGCTACACCCAGGGCCTATCCCACCGCCACCAATCGATCGATCAGATCCACCACCCGGTTCGAATAACCCCACTCGTTGTCGTACCAGGCCACGACCTTGACGTAGCCGTCGCCGGCCGCGCGGGTCGACAGGGCGTCGAAGACGGAGGAGTGGGGGTTGCCGATGATGTCGCTCGAGACGAGCGGCACCTCGCTGTACTCGACGATGTCCCTGAGCGGGCCCTCGGCGGCCTCGCGCACGGCGGTGTTGACCTCCTCCGTCGTGGGGCTGCCGTTCAGCTTGGCGACCAGGTCCACGATCGAGCCGTCGGGCACGGGCACGCGGATGGCCATGCCGTCGAGCTTGCCTTTGAGCTGGGGCAGCACCTTGCCCACGGCCCGGGCCGCGCCGGTCGTGGTGGGGATGATGTTCTGGGTGGCCGCCCGGGCGCGCCGGAAATCCTTGTGGGGCACGTCGGCCAGCCGCTGGTCGTTGGTGTAGGCGTGGACGGTGGTGATGAACCCCTCTTCGATCCCAAAACGCTCATTGAGGATCTTGGCCAGCGGGGCGAGGCAGTTGGTGGTGCACGAGGCGTTCGAGATGAGCCGGTGCTCGGGCTTCAGGGTGTCGTCGTTGACGCCGACGACGATGGTGGCGTCGATCTCGTCCTTGGCGGGCACGGTGAGGATCACTTTCTTGGCGCCCCCCTGGAGGTGCTTTTCGAGCTGCGCCTTGCTGGTAAAGACGCCGGTCGACTCGATGACGATGTCCACGCCGAGCTTGCCCCAGGGGATCTGCGCCGGGTCTTTCTCGGCCGTCATGGCGATCTTCTTGCCGTCCACGTACATGAAGTCGTCGTCCGCCGTGACCTCCTTGTCGAAGATACGCATGACGGAGTCGTACTTGAGGAGATAGACGAGTTGCTCGTTCTCGAACAGGTCGTTGATGGCCACGACCTCGATGTCGTCCCGGTTCGAAAGGATACGGAAGACGCTCCTGCCGATGCGGCCGAAGCCGTTGATGCCGACCTTGACGCTCATTGCGCGGCCTCCTTCTGATCGAGCTTCTGGAAGCACCGGATGAGATCCACCACGCGATGGGCGTAGCCCCAGCCATTGTCGAACCAGGTGAGGGTCTTGGAGACGTCGCTCCCCAGCACCATGGTGGCCAGGCTGTCGAAGGTGCCCGACTGCGGGGTGAGCAGGACGTCGGAGGAGACGATGGGGTCGTCCTCGTAGGCCAGGACGTCCTTCCAGCGGGCGCTCGCCGTGGCGGTGCGGACGACCTCGTTGATGGATTCGACCGTAACCGGCCGCTCGTGCCAGCAGACGAGGTCCACCACCGATCCATTGGGTACGGGCACGTTCATGGAATGGCCGGTGATCTTCCCTTTGAGCTTGGGTAGCAGGCCCATGATGACCTCGGCCGAGTTGCTCTCCTGGGGAATGATGTTCTCGCCCGCGGCCCGGCCCCGGCGGGGGTCGTCGTCGGGTACGTCGGCCAGCCGCTGCTGGTTGGTGAAGGCGTGGACGGTGGTGAGGAAGACCCGTTTGATCCCGAAGGCGTCGCCCAGGATCTCCAGCACGGGTGCCGCGGCGTTGGCCGTGGAGCTGGCGTTGGAGACGATTTTGTGCTCGGGGCGCAGGTCCTGCTCGTTGACGCCGAAGACGACGGTCAAGTCCGGCGGATCGGCTGGCGGCGAGCAGAGGATCACCCGCTTGGCCCCGGCCGCGAGGTGGCGCTCGACCTCGGCGCGGGTGCGAAATTTGGAGGTGGCCTCGATGACGACGTCCACCCCGAGGTCGCCCCAGGGGGGGGTGGTCTGGCTGCCCTTCTCTTCGGTGAACATCTTGATCTGCCGGCCGGCCGCGTAGAGATGGCCGTCCTTGATGCTGAGCTCGTCCGGGAGCCGTCCGAGGATCGTGTCGAAGCGCAGCAGGTAGGCGAGAGCGGCCGGGTCCGCGACGTCGCTGACCGCCTCGATTCGTATGTCGTTGCTTTTGTAGAGGATGCGGAAGATGTTCCTCCCGATCCGTCCCAACCCCATCAGCCCGATTCCGGTGGGCATGTGAAAGCCTCCCTTCCGGCCCCTTGTCCCGGCGCGCTGGCTCTCCGGCCCGCCGCGTTGGTCCACGGGAAACGTAACACGTTCTATGCCATGGGGTGGGGGCTGCCTTCTGTCAGCGAGAAAAACGGCCGGCCCCCCGAAGGAAGCCGGCCAGTGCTCGGCTTGGTCAAACTCTGGACGCGGTCTCAGCAGCTAAATCCGGACCCGGTCGTGATGCCCGTGATCGGCGGTGCGCAACTCACCCCGAAGTATGTAGTGCGCGTCCAGGTGACCTGCGAGATCTCAACGCAGAGGGCCGTCCCCCGAAGGCATTTGCGGATGGGATTGAATACCGTCTTGGCAGAGCTTCCGCCGGCGATCCCGAGGCATGCAGTTGTAACCCCTGGAAACGTGAGCACGCACCGCGCGTTCTTGTATACCCGAACCGTGCTTGACGCGCAGATCAGATCTCCAGGAGGAAGGAAGATCGCGGGAAAGGGCGCCAGCACGGCAGTGAACTCGACCGAAACTCCGTTGATCGTCGCCCGGTACGTGTCGGAGCTGGTCGGCTTGGCGTTCAGCGCCGCCAATACGCGATCCTGGTCGCTTGGGATCACGTACAGTGTCCCTTTCGAGGAACTGTCGGCGGGAGGGGTGAGGAGGCCGGCCAGGTCGTTGACCGGATCGACCTCTTCGTTGGTCTGTGCTTGGGCTGCTCTCCCTGGAATGACGAGGCAGAGCATGAGGACAGATAGTGCCAGGAGTCTGGGAAGGCGATTCTCTTTCATAAGGACCTCCAAGAAGTTTCAGGGCCAACTATGCGTACCATATTTTTTGATATTAAGCAATAGCTGATAAATAAATGTGACGGCGGGGACCATCGCCCTGGCCACGATTTCCGGCGCCTCCGCACAAAATTTACCTGGACAGGCAGCAAAAACCTGCCATGGTGGTAACGTTTTCAGCGTCTGGCCGGCCAGTGCGGCAAAAAGGCCCCATCAACCTGGGAAACACGGCATTTCTGTCTTGTAACGATGCATTGACAGGTTTGTCACCGGCTCCCTAGAATCGGCTCTCCTTGAAGGATTACAAGGAGCTTCCATTGCCAGCTTTGTCGCCCGAGCCGGTCCTTTGGGTCTGCCGTACCCTGCCGCGATGGGGGATTGCGGTTGTCCTCTCGTCCCAGGTGTGGCTTGCCGCCTGCACCGGGACAGCCTCCACGCCGGCTCCGGCCGGCGTCCCGGGCGTCGTATCCGCCGCCAACGCTTCCACGACGGCGACCCTCGCTCCCCCCCCTGTCACCGTCGTCCCCCAGGAGAGCTGGCGGGACGGCGTCCTCTACTTCGTCATCGTGGACCGCTTCGCCGACGGGGATTCCGGCAACAACCGGGACGCGGACAGGAACGCCAAGGGCACGTTCCACGGCGGGGACTTCGCGGGTCTGCGCCAGCAGCTTGACGAGCTGGCGGACGTGGGGGTGACGGCGCTCTGGATCACGCCGGTGGCCAAGAACATCGAGGGCTTCGTCACGGGCGCCGGGTTCCCCGACTGGGGCTATCACGGCTACTGGGCGGACGACTTCTATTCTGTGGACCCCCGGTTCGGCAGCGAGGCCGAGCTCAAGGCCCTGGTGGACGACGCCCATGCCCGAGGGATGAAGGTGCTGCTCGACGTGGTCTACAACCACGCGGGATACGACTCCTATCTCACCAAAGACCCCAAGACCCGGGGCTGGTTCCGCACCACGGCCCTGGGCACGTGCGGCCAGGACGACCTGACGTCGTGCGTCTCGGGCCTGCCCGATTTCAAGACCGAGATGCCGGAGGTGGCCGACTACCTGATGACCGCCCAGCTTGGGCTGGCCAAGCGCGTGGGCGTGGACGGCTTCCGGCTGGACACGGTCAAGCACGTGGACCATCCCTTCTGGCAGGAGCACCGCAAGCGGATCCGGGAGCAGATCGGAGAAGGCTTCTTTCTGATCGGCGAGGTCTGGGGTGGCGATGCTCAGTCGCTTGATCCATGGTTCGCGCCGGACGACATGGACGCAGGCTTCGACTTCTCGTTCCAGGGGAACGCCCTCGCCTGGGTCCAGGGGCGTGGGCGTACGGTGGCGTTCGACCGGTACCTCAAGTCGCGCGAGAAGGTGCGCGCGGGCCATCTCCTTTCGCCCTATCTCTCGTCGCACGACGTGCCGGGGGCGCTCTTCCAGTTGAACGGCGACAAGGAGCTGTTCCGGCTGGCGGCCCTTCTGGAGCTCACGGCGGCGGGCCTGCCGATGATCTATTACGGGGAAGAGGTGGGGCGGCCGGGCGGCGACTGGCCGGACAACCGGAGCGACATGCCGTGGGGGGACCGCCGGGTGCAGCCCGGGGCGGGCAAGCCGCGCGACGAGGCGTTGCGGGCCGACTACAAGAAGATGATCGCCATCCGC
>CAXTNS010000463.1:0-5825 GCA_964245465.1 uncultured Thermoanaerobaculia bacterium | reverse complement strand
CGCGGATGACGTAGAGGTGCCAGACGTGCTCGTTGCCGGGGAGGGTCAGGGGACGCTCGACGCCCTCGATCTCCGAGAGCAGCTCGTCGTAGCGGGCGGCGGCCCGGCGGCGGGCCTCGTTCCAGGCGTCCAGACGCTTCAGCTTGGCGGAGAGGACGACCGCCTGGAGGGTGTCGAGGCGGGAGTTGAAGCCGATCTCGGGGTGGTGGTACTTCTGCTCGCTCCCCCAGTTGCGCAGCTTGCGCAGGCGGGAGGCGATCTCGTCGGACGAGGTGACCACGGCGCCCCCATCCCCATAGGCGCCGATGTTCTTGCCCGGGTAGAAGCTGGTGGCGGCCGCGACGCCGAAGCCGCCGCTGGCCCGGCCGTGGCGTTTCGCGCCCTGGGACTGCGCCGCGTCCTCGATGACGGGGACCTCCCGTCCCGCCGCGACCTCCAGGATGGCTTCCATATTTGCGATCTGGCCGAAGAGGTGGACGGGCAGGAGGGCCCGGGTGCGCGGCGTCACGGCGGCCTCGATCCTGCCTGGGTCGAGGAGCTGAAAGGCGTCGCAGTCCACCAGCACCGGCCGGGCGCCGGCCCGCACGCCGCCCGGGGCCGAGGCGATGAAGGTGTTGGCGGGCACGACGACCTCGTCGCCCGGGCCGATCCCCAGGGCGCGGACGATCAGCTCGATGGCGTCGGTGCCGTTGGCGACTCCGATGCAGTGGGCCGTGCCGCAGTAGCGGGCGAAGGCCTCCTCGAACTCGCGCACGGGCGGGCCGAGGATGAAGGAGGTCTCGCCCATCACCCGGGTGAAGCCGGCCGAGATCTCCTCGGAAATCTCGGCATGCTGGGCCTTCAGGTCCACCAGCGGGATGGGGGTGATTGAGGGGGCGCTCATACGGCCACCTTCTGGCCGTCGCCGGCCATGGAGCGGTCGAAGGCCGAGAGCACCCGCACGGCGGCGGCGGCGCTCCTGCCGTCGGAGACGGGCTTCGTGCCGCTCGCGATGCACTCGAGGAAATGGTCGCACTCGGCACGCAGGGGCTCGTTGATGGAGACCCTGGGGATTTGGATGTCGCCCTCGCGGATGCTGGTGCGGAAGGAGGCGAACGTGTCGATGAAGCCGGCGGGCGACCGCTGGTCGGTCACCGTCTTGTCATAGAGCCGCAGGGGCTCGGAGAGGTTCATGTCGTCGAAGGTCAGCATGCCTTTCTCGCCTACGATGGTGATGTCGCGTACCTTGCGGGGGTTGAGCCAGGAGACGTGCAGGTGCGCCATGACGCCGTTGCCGTACCAGAGGTTGGCGAAGGCGGCGTCCTCGATGCCGGCGTTGATCCAGGAGCCCCCGTGAGCGGCGGCATGGGTGGGCGTCCCCTCCAGCCAGTAGTTGAGGATGGAGACGTCGTGGGCCGCCAGGTCCCAGGTGGCGTTGACGTCCATCCGGATGGGGCCCAGGTTGGTGCGGACCATGGAGACGTAGAAGACCTGGCCGAGCTTGCCCTGGTCCAGGTACTCCTTGACCCGCCGGATGGCGGCGTTGAACAGGAAGACGTGACCCACCATGAGCACCCGGCCTCCACGCTCGGCCAGCTCGCAGAGCTCTTCGGCTTCCTCGACGCGGGTGGCGATGGGCTTCTCGACCAGTACGTGCTTGCCGGCCCGCAGGGCGGCCGCGGCGAGCTCGTAGTGGGTGATGGTGGGAGTCGCGATGACGACGGCGTCCACGGCCGGATCGGCCAGGGCGCGGCGGGCGTCGGCCGTCCCCTGGATCTCAGGGTAGCGGCTCCGGGTGAGAGCCAGGCGCGCTTCGTCACGGTCCACCACCCAGGCGACGTCGCTCGCCTGATGGTTGTGGAAATTACGGATCAGGTTCGGGCCCCAGTGACCCGCACCCAGGACGGCGATTTTCAGCATGGTGCGCAGAGGTTAGGCGAACATCCGCTGAAACTCAATCCGAGAGCAGATCGCTCCAGGAAAGGACGACGCCGGAAGCGGCCGGCACCGGCGCGGCGGTCCACGTCCGGGCCTGGGGGAAGCGGGCCTGGAGACGGGGCAGCCAGCCGTCACGAACGAGGCCGCGGTCCACCACCAGCACCACCCTCAGCGGCCGGGAGGAGCGCAGAGGGGTGGTACCGCGCAGCTCCGCGGCCTCCAGGTAGCGGGCACCCAGAGGAGCGGAGAAGGTGCTCACGGGCAGCGTGCGGAAGGGGAGGTCGAGCGCCATCCCGTAGGAGGAGCCCCAGCCGGCCGGGCCGGCCACCACGACCACGTCCCCAGGAGAGCGCCGGGCCGTGGCCACGGCAGCTCGGACCTCGGAGACGCTCCGTGCCGAAAGCTCCGGCGTCAGGAGCCCCGTCTCCGCGGCGGAGCCCCGTGAGGGGAGGCGGTCGTAAACGTCATTTTTCACGAAGCTGGCGGCGTTGAAGGCGAGCGGGACCCCGAGCAGGAGCGCCGCGAGCAGCGCGGCGGCACGCCGGCCCGGTGCGAAGGCGGCCGCCAGCACGAACGGGTAGGACAGAGGGAGCACGCCCGCCGAGAACCGCGTCTCCTGGGCCAGGTAGTCGTAACCCACGAGCAGGGAGACGGCGGCGAGGAGCAGGTAGAAGCCCGCCGTCTGCAGCCGGGTGAGCGAGAGCTGGGGACCGGACCGGTCTCGTCCCGCGCGCAGGAGCCCCCAGGCGAGGAGCAAGGTGCCTGGAATCCCCAGGAGCGATTTGAGGAGGAGACGGCTGGCGCCGTCGAGCGGCCGGAGGACGGGCAGACGGGCGTCGCTGAAGTACGCGAGGTGCGTGGCCCAGGTGTCGTTCTGGAAGAGCCCCAGACCGGGCGCTCCCGCGAGCGAGACGGCCACCCGGGCGGGCTGGAAGGCCTGGGGATCGTCCACCGTCCACGTCGAGCGGGCGCCGGTCGCCGTCTCGGCCAGGTTGCGCGAGCGGCTCAAATTGAGGGCGAACAGCGAGGCGCCGGGCAGCGCGAAGCCCAGTCCCAGAGCGGCGAGGCCGGCGATCCGGCGCCCGCGCAGGAGCGGCCAGCCCACGAAGGCGGCGAGGGGCAGGACAGCCAGGAAGAACGAGTAACGGAGCCAGTAGGAGAGGCCGAAGGCGATCCCCCCGAGGAGCAGCCGGCGAGGAGCGGTCCCCTCTCTCAGGGCCAATACCGCGAGCCACGCGAGCCAGGGCCCGGCGGCAAAGGCCAGGAGATCGGCCGACCGGAGGGAGGCCGCGCCTCCGATCGTCACCAGATATCCGGCCAGGGCCAGGGCGTTGAGCAGCCGGAGGGCCGGCGGAAGGCCGAGCCGGTCCGCGAGGCGGAGCCAGCCGAGGGCGCCCGCGGCGAAGAGCAGAAAACTGGTGATCCGCAGGGCCGCCGCGAACGGCAGGACCGCCACGGCCGGCGCGTAGAGTTTTTTAAATGATTGGGGGAACAAGGTGATCTACACGAGTTCGTCGCGGCTCAGGTCCCCCGGGTCCGGCAGGCGGAGCATGCCCGGTGAGGGAGAGTCTCCCCGCGTCCACTGCCGGACGGATTCGAGTTGGAAGGCCGTGTCCGTATCCACCCGGTACGGCACCGCCGCCCCGGCCAGGAAAGCGAGGACAGCCAGGGCGAGCACCAGCAGGTGGGGGGACCAGCGTCTCAACCGCGGGCCTCCAGGCGGGAGATCTCGCCACGGACGGCGCTCAGCGCTTCCGCGGGAGTCAGGATTCCCACCCGCTCGCCTGGCTCCTTCCCCAGGCTCACGGACAGGCCCGGGTAGCCCCACTGCGCCTGGTGCTGGAGCGCCGAAGGGAAGGATTCACCCAGGAGCACGACGGCGGGTCTGCCGAACGCCGCCGCGGCGTGGAGCGGCATGCTGGAGTTGGTGACCACGAGGTCCGCCGCCGCCAGGAGCGCGAAGACCTGCCGCAGGCCGGGGGCCTCCGGGAACGAGCGGGCGTTCGGCGAGGCCGCCGCGACCCGCGAGACGAGATCCTGCTCGTTCAATCCGCCCAGAACCAGGACCGGGACGTCTGGAGGAAGGCCGGCCGCCAGGGCCGCGAAGCTCTCCCAGGGCCAGCGCTTCCCGGGCAGGCCGCCGCCGGGCGCGATCACGATCCTCCGCCTGCGTGGCCCCGCCTCGACGGCGGCCCACCAGCGTTCGGCCTCCTCTTTCTCCTGGGAAGTGAGGAAGATCTGGGGCCGCGCGGGAGGCAGGTCCGTGGCGCCCAAGAGCTCCGCGAAGCGCAGGGCGGACCGCCCCACGTGCTCGCCGGGATTGAAGGAGACCGCCCCCTGGACAGCGGAGTGGCCGCCCGCGTAGCCCCGCACGCCGAGCCGGTACGGGATCTGCGCCGCGAGCAGGAACAGAGAGCCCCATGCGCTGCCGAGGACGTCGATGCCCATCTCGAAGCGGCGCTCGGCCACGGCCCGGACCTCCGGAGAGGACCGCAGATAGGAGAGCCGCCCCAGCGTCCCGGCCCGGGCCTGGTACTTGTTGAACCAGGGGGCGTTGACGGGCAGCACCTCCGAGAGATGAGGGTTGCCCCGCAGCACGTCCAGGTTCCAGCTCCCCACGCCGGCGGCGAGCCAGACGTCCGGGAAGCGGCGGCGCAAGGCGTCGAAGAGGGGGGTCACCACCAGGAGGTCCCCCACGTCGTTGTTGCGCAGCACGAAGATCGACCGGGGAGGAGCGGGCGCTTCCGGCAGCGCGGGCGCCAAGGCGGCCCGGGTGCGGACGAGGCCTTCGAGCGTCCCGGCTCCGATCCTCCTGCCGGCCTGGCGGATGGCGCGCAGGAGCGGTTTCACGGCGTTCTTTTCCCGAGCGCGGCCAGCACCTGCTCCTCCCAGGAGGCCGCGATGAGGGGCCAGGAGAAGCGCTCGTAGTAGCCGTTGGCGGCCAGGTCCTCCAGCGGGGCGGGCACGACCCCGGCCGGTGGCGGGAACGGCCGGAGGGAAGCGGGGAAGTACGGCCGGAGGTCGGCCACCGCGCCGGCTTCGGTAGCGAAGACGGTGAGACCCGACTCCAGCATCTCGGTCAGGCTCAGGCCCCAGCCTTCGATGGCGCTGGTGAAGAGGCCGGCGTCGTGCCCGGCGAGGAGGGCCGGCAGCTCCGCTCGCGCAAACGAGGGGAAGGTCCGGACCCGTCCCGAGCGCAGCCCGGCGGCCGGCAGCTCCCGCCCGGCGGCCGGACCGCAGCCGGCGACCGTGAACGTGTCCCGGGGATGGGAAGCCATGCGTTCGCGCAGGAAGCGGAGGAGCGTCCTCGTCCCCTTCTGCGCGCTCCAGCGGCCGATCCAGAGAAAGCGCGTCCCCGGCCCCTCCGGTTCCTGACGGCTCCGGCGTTCCCGGCGGATCTCGGCAAGGGCTTCTCGTTCCCCGGCCGGCAGGGCGCAGACGTACATCCCCAGCTTCTCCCGCCAGGCGGGGAAGAGCCGCTGCATCCAGGCCAGCTCCAGGCTTCCCTGGCAGAGGATGACGCGCGCCCGGCTCCAGCCCGCTTTGATCGCCTCCGCCCGGCGCAAGGCCAGGAGGGCGTTGGCGAGCGCCCGCGGCGAGGGTCGCCGCGCGAGGTCGTTCCTCACGTCCTGCCAGAGGTACCGGAGCTCCGGCTGGGTGCTGCGCACCACCAGCGGGCCGCACTGGGAGAGGCGCTCGGTGGCCGTGATGGCGGGCGTGTCGATCGCGTCGAACGGGCCGTGCGCCGCGGCCCACCGCTCGGTGCCCTCGGCCTGCCGCTTCCAGACGTTCCACCAGCGGGTGTCCGGCGGCAGTGGCTCGGGCGACCAGGCCATGGCATCGTGCCCCCGCTCCCGCAGGGCCTCGGCCAGGTTCTCGTGCGCGCACCAGACGCCGATCGAGCCGGC
>CAXTNS010000462.1:1408-5828 GCA_964245465.1 uncultured Thermoanaerobaculia bacterium | reverse complement strand
CGTGCTGCTTGAAAACATCGACCGTTGGAACCGTGAGCTTCGGGAAGAAGGCCGCGAAGAGGGCCGCCGGGAAGGCCGCCAGGAAGCGGCAGCTCAGGTGCTGCTGCGGCAATTGCGTCTGAAGTTCGGTCCTCTGGCTCCTGAAGCCGAAGAGCGGGTGCGCTTCACCGACGTGGACCGCCTCCTGGAGTGGAGTGAGCGGATCCTGACCGCCGAACATCTGCACGAGGTCTTCAAAGACTGAGGAAGGCCTGGTGCCGGAGGTGGGAGTCGAACCCACACGCCCTTGCGAGCGGCGGATTTTGAGTCCGCTGCGTCTGCCATTCCGCCACTCCGGCGCTGAGCGGGGAAGGCAATCCTAGGCACTCTCCCGGGGAGAGTCAACCTTCTGTCTTGAACGAATTTGTGCCGTTGTGACACCTCTGTTACCCTTATTGGGGGAGGCGATGGGTTGACGCGGGAGATTGTTCCGGTGTATAACAAGCGTCGTAAGCGGAAGTCCCTCAGCGACTTACTACCGCAGCTCCATCATCTGCATCACATTCAAGGGGGTCTCGACGTGACATTTAAAGTCGGTCAGAAGGTGGTTTACCCCAACCACGGCGTCAGCTTGGTCGAAAAGATCGAGCCCGGCCACATCGATGGCGTGGAGCAGCTCTACTTTCACCTCCGTCTCCTGGCGAACAACTCCAAAGTGATGGTGCCGAAAACCAACCTCGAGCTGGTGGGCCTGCGTCCGCTGTGCGCCACCCGCGAGGTCCGTGCCCTCTTCGACATCCTCGAGGACGGCAACATCGACACCTACAAGGATTGGAAGGGGCGGTACAAGCAGAACCTCGACAAGATGAAGACCGGCCGGCTCACCGACGTGGCCGAGGTGCTCAAGAACCTGCGTCTCGTCTCGCAGCGCAAGAGCCTCTCTTTCCGCGAGAAGAAGATGTACGAGCGCGCCAAGTACTTCATCGTGAGCGAGGTGGCCCACGTCAAGTCGATCACCGAGCGCGAGGCCGAAGAGCTGGTCGAGCGGGCGCTCAACTCCAGCCTGGAGAAGCGTCAGCGCAAGGTCGCGAGCTGAACCACCGAAGACCTTTAACGGGAAGGGGCCGTCCTTCGGGGCGGCCTTTTCTTTTGCGGGAGAGCCCAGGCGGGAGCCTGCTAGAATCCAGACCGTCATGATCCGGAAGATCTCTGGCTGGACCCTCTGCCTGTTGTTCCTCCTCGCTCTGGGGACGGCGAAGGCTCAGGACACCCCGTCCACTTCGTCGGTCACCCAGACTCAGTTGCGCTTGGAGCAGAGCCTCCTCTCCCTCGACCTGGTGGGCTACAACGAGGCGCGCGAGCGCGCCCGGCGCGCCCAGCAGGGAGTCAACGACGTCCTCGCCCGCCTCGACCAGGCGCTGGCTGGTGACTCCGTGTCCCTGGGGACTCTGGAGACCCTCCAGGACGACCTGGACGCCGCGCGGGCCGCCTCCCGCATCACCGAGGACCGGCTGAGCGGCCAACTGGAGAAGATCCAGGAGCGCCTCCGCCGCATCGGCCTCCTGACAGGCGGGCAGACCGCCGAGCCGAGGGCCGCGGACCCCTTGACCGGGCGCTGGCGGGTGGCCATCCTCCCCCAGAACCTCACGGCAACCTACAACCTGCGCCTGAACGGCACCGTCGTCAGCGGCTCCTATACGATCGACGGCAGCGGCTCCGCGGGCTCGTTCCGCGGCACCTATTCAGGAGGTGTCCTGCGGCTCGAGCGCGTCGACGCCACCACCGGCTTCGACAGCGTCTGGGAAGGAGCCGTCGGCACGGACCGGATCACCGGCACCTGGATGACAAACCAACTGGCAACCGGGCAGCCCAATCGCGGAGACTGGACTGCCGTTCGAGAAGGCGGGCAGCAGCCGTGATAAACAAGGACAATCTGCTCTTCGCGATGGCCGGCATTCTCGTCGGCTTCGTTTCAGGCTTTCTCATGCAGGAGGCTCTGGCCTCTCGCCAGCCCCCGCGGCTGACCCCGGAGCTGCGCGCCCAGATCGCCATGCCGGGAGAGGACCCCCTGGCCGGCCCCGCCGACAACCGGGTCTCGGACGTGGCCGCCGGCAATGGCGGCGACACCGCGGCCTCGGCTCCCGCCGGGACCGCGCCAGGCGCACCAGGGATGGAGCAGATCCAGCAGCTCCGCGCCTACGTCGAGAAGAACCCCAACGACGCCGAGGCCGTGCTGCAGCTCGCCAACCTGAACTTCGACATCCGCAACTGGGCTCGGGCCGAGGAGCTCTATCGCCACTACCTCAAGCTGAAGCCGGAGGACGCCAACGTCATGACCGACCTCGGCATCTCCTACCGCGAGTCGCACAAGTTCGACGAGGCCCTGGCTCAGTTCGACCAGGCCCAGAAGCTCTCGCCCGAGCACTGGCAGGCCTACTACAACGAGGTCGTGGTGCTGGCCTTCGACCTCAAGCGCTTCGACGAAGCGAACCGCGTCCTGGCCGAGCTTCAGAAGCTCCAGCCCGGCAATCCGGACGTGGCCAAGCTCGCGGACGCCGTTTCCAAGCAGCGCCCCGCCGCCTGAGGAGCCCGCCTGAGGAGATCATGTCGCGCTTCATCGTCATCGTGCTCCTCCTCATCATCCTCCGGCTGGCTGTGAAGAGCTTCACCGGCCAGCTCAAAGCCGCCGTCTTCCCGCCGGAGCCCCCACGGCCGCCGCGGCCCCCGCAGGTAGCGGCCCAGACCCTGGTGCAATGCTCGGCGTGCGGGGTCTATGTGGATTCCTCGCGGGCGCTCAAGAGCCCAGGAGCGGGGGAGGGGATGTTCTGCTCGGAAGAGTGCCGGCAGGGAAAGGCGTAGGAGTGAGCATGCCCAGAGCGGTATCGATCGAAGGCGCCGGAATCTGGCCGGAGCTCTCCTTCCCAGAGTGGCAGGAGACCTGCGCCACGCTCCACCTGTGGGCCCAGATCATTGGCAAAGTGCGGCTGGCGCTCGCTCCACCCGTCAATCACTGGTGGCAGGTGACGCTCTACGTCACGCCCCGGGGCTTGACGACCTCTTCCATTCCTTATGGCACGAGCACCTTTGCCATCGACTTCGACTTTCTGGACCACACACTGCGCATCGCCACGAGCGACGGCAGAGTCAGCACCCGCCCTCTCCGAGCGGAACCGGTGGCCGATTTCTACGCCGCGACGGTAGCGTCGCTGCGGGACCTTGACCTGAAGGTCCCGATCTGGAGCACTCCGGTCGAAATCGAGGCACCCATTCCCTTCGAGCAGGACTACCAGCATGCCGCCTATGACCCGGACGCGGCGCAGCGCTTCTGGCGAGTCCTGGTGCAGACGGATCGGGTCTTCACCGAATTCCGCTCGCGGTTCCTCGGCAAGGTCAGCCCGGTCCATCTCTTCTGGGGGGGGCTCGACCTCGCTGTCACGCGGTTCTCCGGCCGCAGAGCGCCCGTGCACGGTCCTGTGCCCAACATCGCCGACTTCGTGGTGCAGGAGGCCTACTCGCACGAGGTGAGCAGCCTCGGCTTCTGGCCGGGTGGCCCGCTGTCCGAGCCCATCTTCTATGCCTACGCCTACCCGGAGCCGGAGGGATTCAAGGAGACGCGGGTCGAGCCGGATGGGGCCTGCTACAGCCCGGATCTCGGAGAGTTCGTCCTTCCCTACGAGGTCGTCCGCACCGCCGCGTCGCCGGACGCCGCATTGCTCAGCTTTGCGCAGAGCACCTACGCCGCTGCCGCTAATCTTGCGCGCTGGGAACGCGCGGCGCTCGAGCGGTAACGCACCTCATGCCCGACCTCCTCGCCCCCCTTGCCGACATCGCCCTCCCCATTCCCCTGCCGGACCCGCTGACCTACGAGGTCCCGGCCGCCTGGGCCTCCCAAGCCGTGCCGGGGGTGCGGGCACGGGTGATGATGGGCAAGCGCCGGCTCGTGGGCGTGATCGTGAACGTCCACGAAAACCGGCCCGAAGGGGTGAGCCTGCGGCCTCTCGTCGAGATCCTCGACCGCGAGCCCGTGCTTCCGCCGGACCTCCTGGAGTTGGCCCGCTTCATGGCCGACTACTACATGGCTCCCCTGGGCGAGGTCATCCGCTCCATGCTGCCCTCGGACCTGCCGCCTTTGGGCGACCGCAAGGTCTGGCTCACTGACGCCGGAGCCATGTCCCTGCCGAAAAGCCCCACCGAGGCTGCCGTGATCGACGCGTTACGCGAAGGGAGCCGGATGACGGTCGCCGAGCTTCAGTCCCGGGTCGGCGCCCTGCCGGATCTCGATGCCATCCTCGCCCGTCTGGCGGAAGGGGGAAGGATCGGCAGCGAGGCGCACCGGGCGAGATCCGCCCGCTACGTCAACGCCGTGGAGCTGGCTCCCGGGGAGGTTTCCGCCCATCTCGCCGCCGCCGGCCGCTCGGTCGCGGGGAAGGCCGTGGTGGAG
>CAXTNS010000462.1:0-1398 GCA_964245465.1 uncultured Thermoanaerobaculia bacterium | reverse complement strand
AGTACCTCGCCGCCATCGGCCGGCCCGCCACTACGGTGGAGATCACGGCGGCCTTGGGGTGCACGCCGGCCGTGGTGCGCCGCCTGGTCTCCCTCGGCGTGCTCCGCAAGTTTACCCAGTTGGAGCGCCTCTCCCTCGACCGGCACATGATGGGCCTGCCGGGGAAGCAGCCCGAGATCATCCTGCGGGGAGATCAGGACCACGCCCTGCGGAGGTTGATCGAAGTGATCGACCGCCGCGAATTCGCCCCCTTCCTCCTCCAGGGCATGACCGGCTCGGGAAAGACCGAGGTCTACCTGCGCGCCGCGGACGAGGCCCTGGCCCGCGGGCGCTCCGTGATCCTTTTGGTGCCGGAGATCGCCCTCGTCCCCGCCCTGGCCCGCACCGTCGAGCGGCGCTTCGGCGAGAACCTCGCCATCCTGCACTCGGGGCTGGGCACCGGCGAGCGCCACCAGGAGTGGGAGCGCGTGCGCCGCGGCGAGGCCAAGGTGGTCCTCGGCCCCCGCTCGGCCCTGTTCGCTCCCGTGCCCGACCTCGGTCTCATCGTGGTGGACGAGGAGCAGGACACCTCCTACAAACAGGAGATCGACCCCCGCTACAACGCCCGCGACCTGGCTCTCGTCCGTGGCCAGAAAGCCGGCGCCGCCACACTCCTCGTCTCCGCCACCCCGAGCCTCGAAAGCCGCTACAACGCCGAGCGCGGCAAGCTCGAAATGCTCACCCTCACCGAGCGGGCGGGGCAGGGGAGGCTTCCCGAGGGCATCCTCGTGGACCTGCGCGAAGAGGGTGTCTCGCGCCGGCCGGGCGAGATCCATTTCTCCGAGCGTCTTCAACACGAGATCCGGCAGGCCGTGGCGGACGGCGACCAGGTCATCCTCCTGAGGAACCGCCGAGGCTATTCGCCCATCCTCCTCTGCCGCGCCTGCGGGGAGGACATGCGCTGCGAAGCCTGCGGACTGCCGCGCACCTACCACCGCCGCGACCGCCGCCTGCTCTGCCACTACTGCGGCTCCATGCTCCCAACTCCCAAGAGCTGCCCCAACTGCAACGAGGAAGCCCTGGAAGCCATCGGCGCCGGCACCGAGCGGGTGGAGGAGGACTTCCGCGAGCTCTTCCCGGACGTCACCGTCGACGTCCTCGACCGCGACACCGCTCGCCGCCCCGGCGGCCCCGCGGCCCTGCTGGAGCGCTTCGACCGCCGGGAGATCCAGGTGCTCATCGGTACCCAGATGGTCTCCAAGGGGCACCACTTTCCGGGCGTGGCGCTCACGGCCGTGCTCGCCGCCGACTCCTACCTGAGCTTCCCCGACTTCCGCGCCGTCGAGCGCACCTACAACCTCCTCGTCCAGGTCGCCGGCCGGGCGGGGAGGGGAGACCGTCCCGGCCGCGTCGTCATCC
>CAXTNS010000461.1:5613-5867 GCA_964245465.1 uncultured Thermoanaerobaculia bacterium | reverse complement strand
CTCCAGGTCGCCGAAGCTCGCGATCTTGCTGGTGGCGTGGCGGTCGAAGGCGAGGAGGGCATCGTCCCGGCCCATGCCGGAGCCGTCGTCCACCACCTCGATCCGCGCCTTGCCGCCGCTCTCCAGCCGGATCTCCAGATGGGTCGATCCGGCGTCCAGGGAGTTCTCGACCAGCTCCTTGACCACGGACGCCGGACGCTCCACCACCTCGCCCGCGGCGACGGTCATCGAGACGTCGTGCAGAACCTCGCGTC
>CAXTNS010000461.1:405-5603 GCA_964245465.1 uncultured Thermoanaerobaculia bacterium | reverse complement strand
GACGAGGTGGTCGGGGAGGAGATGGATACGGGACATAAGGAATAAGTCGTTCTAAGACGAGCCAGCAAGCTAGTGCAAATCGGCGAGAGGGAGTCTATACTTACTTGACTGGAGCTGATCCATGGCCGCCTACAAGCTTGCAACCAAGATTGACGAAAGCGGTGAGATTCATCACTCCGAGCTACCCTTTCCAAGCTGGAGAGGAGGTCGAGATCACCATCCTCAGCCGGGAGCCCGCCTCTGCCATAAGCCAATCGGTAGCTTCCGAGACTCTACAGGAGCAGTTGCCACCCGTGACCCGGCGCTTGGTGGGAATCGCTCGTGGAGTCAGTGAAGAGGCCTACAAGCGGTATCTCGAAGAGAAATATTGTTGAAAGTTGAGCACAAAGAGCTGCTCGACCGTTCGCGATCTGATCGGCTTGTTTCAGATTGCGACGGTAAACCAGGAAGTCCTCTCCAAGGCTGTTGAATCACCTCTGAAGGATTTCGAGGATGCTGTGCTTGCGGAAGCCGGTCTTCTGGAGTCCGTCGACGCCATCGTAACCCGCAATCCAGAAGATTTCAGGGAAAACCCTCTCCCGGTTCTGTCCCCTCAGGAGCTTCAGACAGCCTTGAGCGAGATTGGCGGTCCTGGGTAAGAGGCCGGGACGAAGGAGGCATACCTCCGCCCCGTCCAGCGACCTCACCGCTCCGTATCCGACCTCGACGTCCCCACCTCTTCCCCCACCGTCCCACCCTCGCCCTGGCGGTCGTCCTTACCCTCGGTTTCGTTGAGATCCCAGGTGAAGGACTCGACGGCGGCGTACTCGCTCCCGCGGTCGTGGTCGTACTTCCCGGTTTCACCCGAGGCGACGGGCTCCTCACCGACGTGGGAGCCCTCGATGTGCATGGCGTCCTCTTCGGGGCTCAGCTCGCTGCCTTCGGCGTCCCCGCTGTTCTCGGCGCCATATTCGTAGCTCTTCTCGGCATCCCTGCCGTGGTAGATGTCCTCGCTGTAGCCGTAACTCTTTTCTGAATCGTCCATGAAATAGACCTCCTTCGGCCTGAAGGAGTCTGCAAGGAACGGGCCGGGGGACGGCGGTGGACCGTCCCCCGGAAAGGGCAGGATTACTTCTTGACGGCGTCTTCGACGGCAGCCACCACGGAGCCGACGGCCGCGCTGACCGTCGCCACGGCGGCCGCGACGCTCGGGAGCTGCGGCTGGGGCTTCTCGGCCTCAGCATGGGCACTGCCGGCCTTCTTGCCGTGCTTGAGACTCGCCTGGGCCGCCGCCAGACGGGCGATGGGCACCCGGTAGGGCGAGCAGGAGACGTAGTCGAGCCCTACGCTCTCGAAGAAGTCGATGGACTGGGGATCGCCCCCGTGCTCGCCGCAGACGCCCAGGTGCAGGTCCGCCCGGGTGGCGCGGCCCTTTTCACAGGCCATCTGGACGAGCTGGCCGCAGCCCTCGTCGTCCAGGCTCTGGAAAGGATCCCAGGGCAGCACCTTCTGCTCGACGTAGGGAGGCAGGAAGCGGCCGGCGTCGTCGCGCGAGTAGCCGTAGGTCATCTGGGTGAGGTCGTTGGTGCCGAAGGAGAAGAAGTCCGCGTGGCGGGCGATCTTGTCGGCCACCAGCGCGGCCCGGGGCACCTCGATCATGGTGCCGATGAGGATGGGGAGCTCCATGCCCTCTTCCCGCAGGACCCGCTCGATCACAGAGGCCGTCATCTGCCGCAGGCGGATCATCTCCTGCTCGGTGCCCACCAGGGGATGCATGATCTCGGCGCGGACGTCGTCGCCGGCCCGGGTGCGGACGCAGGCGGCGCGGACGATGGCCTCGACCTGCATCTCGTAGATCTCCGGCTGTGTCAGGCCCAGACGGCAGCCGCGCAGGCCGAGCATGGGGTTGGCTTCCGCCAGGACCTCGGCCCGGGCCTTGACGGCGGCGGCGTCGATCCCCATCTGCTCGGCCAGGCCCTTGAGCGCTTTCTCCTCCTTGGGCAGGAACTCGTGGAGCGGCGGGTCGAGGAGGCGGACGGTGATGGGCAGGCCGTTCAGGGCGGCGAAGATCCCTTCGAAGTCCTTCTGCTGCATGGGCAGGAGGTGGGCCAGGGCGGTCCTCCGGGTCTCGTCGTCATTGGCCAGGATCATCTGCCGGACCCAGGCGATGCGCTCCTCGTCGAAGAACATGTGCTCGGTGCGGCAGAGGCCGATCCCCTGGGCGCCGAGGGCTCCGGCCACGGTGGCGTCATGCGGGGTGTCGGCGTTGGCGCGGACGCGCAGCCGCCGCTCGGCATCGGCCCAATGGAGGAGCTTGGCGAACCCCTTGGCCGCCGGGGAAGGCTCGGCGCCGTCGAGCAGCACGCGCAGCACTTCGGAGTCGCGAGTGGCAAGCGCTCCGGCGAGCACCTCGCCCGTCGAGCCGTCGATCGACAGCTCGTCGCCCTCGTGGAAGACCTTGCCGTCCACCCGCACCTCGCCCGCGTGCTCGTCCACTTCCAGGTCGCCGGCACCCACGAAGCAGGGCTAGCCCATGCCGCTGGCCACCCCGGCGGCGTGGGAGTACAAGCCGCCGCGGGAGGTGAGGATGCCGGCCGAGGCGTGCATGCCCACGATGTCTTCCGGAGAGGTTTCGGCACGAACCAGGAGCACGGGACCGGCGGCGGCGATCTCGGCGGCCCGCTCGGCCGTCAGGGCGATCTTGCCGGAGGCCGCGCCCGGGCCGGCGGGCAGTCCCTTGGCGAGCAGGTTGCCGGCCGTGACGGCCTTCTTCTTCTGCTCGGCGTCGAACTCCGGGGCCAGCATCTGGGCGAGTTGCTCGGGCTTGACGCGGTCGGGCGACAGGGCCTCGCGGGGCTCGATCAGACCCTCTTCCACGAAGTCGACGGCGATGCGCACGGCGGCCGGGCCGGTGCGCTTGCCGGCGCGGGTCTGGAGCATGTAGAGCTTGCCGTGCTGGATGGTGAACTCCACGTCCTGCATGTCGCGGAAGTGGCTCTCCAGACGGGCGCAGACCGCTTGGAGCTCGCGGTGGGCCTCGGGAAAGTCAGCGCCCAGGCCGCCATGGCCCTCCGCGGGCACGATGTCCTTGGGCGTGCGGATGCCGGCCACCACGTCCTCGCCCTGGGCGTTGGTCAGGTATTCGCCGAAGACCTTCTTCTCGCCGGTCGCGGGGTTGCGGGTGAAGGCCACGCCGGTCGCGCAGTCGGAGCCGCGGTTGCCGAAGACCATGGACTGGACGTTGACGGCCGTGCCCAGCAGGCCGGTGATCTTCTCGATCCGCATGTACTCGCGGGCCCGCGGGTTGTTCCAGCTCTGGAAGACGGCGCGGATGGCGCCCCAGAGCTGCTCTTTGGGCTCCTGGGGGAAGGGCCGGCCGTGCTCGCCGATGATGCGCTTGAAGTCGGCCACCACGCCGCGCAACGACTCGGGCGTCAGCTCGAAGTCGTTGGTCGCGCCCTGGCGCTTGCGGGCGTCGCCCAGGATCTTCTCGAAGTCGTGATGGGGGACGTTCAGCACCACGTCGCCATACATGGTGAGGAGGCGCCGGTAGGCGTCCAGCACGAAGCGCTCGTCCATGCCGCGCGCGATCAGCGATGCCACGATGGAGTCGGAGAGGCCGAGGTTGAGGACGGTGTCCATCATGCCCGGCATGGACCGGGCGGCTCCGGACCGCACGGAGACCAGCAGCGGATCGCCGGGGTTCCCGAAGCGCTGGCCCGTCCGCTCCTCCAGAAGGGCGAGGTGCTGCTCCACCTCCCGCTCCAGCCCTTCCGGATAGGAGCCTTCATGCTCCTGGAAGTAAGCGCAGACCTCGGTGGTAATCGTGAATCCAGGCGGGACCGGGATCCCGAGCCGGCTCATCTCCGCCAGCCCCGCGCCCTTGCCCCCCAGCAGGCTCTTCTGGGAACCGTCGCCCTCCGCTTCCCCAGCGCCGAATGCATAGACGTACTTGGCAGCCATGTCGTCTCCTTCCGGATTGAACCGCGCCAAGTCTAAGCCAGCTTTCGGAATCTACAACTAGTCCTCGTCCTCTTCTTCCTCGGCCTCCCATCCTTGAAGTGGTAAACTGACATTCAATTGACGATGGAGAAACAGTCGCATGGCGGAGATCCAACGCATCGAGAGCCTCCCCGCTCTCGACGAGCTGTTCGAGACGGCGAAAGAGAAGACGGTCTGGATTTTCAAGCACAGCCTGACTTGCCCCATCTCAGGCGCCGCGTGGGGCGAGTTCCGGCGTTTCGTGGCTGACCAGCCGGCGGATAACCCGGCGGGTAACCCGGCGGATAATGGAGCCGTCTTCGCCCTGATCGAGATCCAATACGCCCGCCCGGTTTCGAACGCCGTGGCCGAGCGCACGGGCGTCCGGCACCAGTCCCCCCAGGCGATCCTGCTGCGCGACTCCCGCGTCGCCTGGCACGCCAGCCACTACGACATCGATCTGAAGGCGCTCCAGCGGGCGTAACGGCTCTGTAGGGCGGTCGCGGTAGGATCTCCCGCCATGGAAGGGGGGATCAGCTCGTTGCTGTCGGCCGAGGAGAGATACCGCCTCCTCCTGGAGGTCTCCGAGGCCGCCAATTCTGAGCTCGAGATGGCCGCCGTGCTGGAGGCCGTGCTCAATGCCCTCGCCCCGTCGATCGAGCTGGGCGCCGTGGGCGTGACCACGATCGACGGCGACTCCATCTCTCCCCATGCCGTCTACATCCGGGGCGTCGAGCGGCGGCAGGGGGATTCCTGGTCCGACGTCATGTCGCGCTGGCTCAACCTGCCGAGCGACGAGCTTCGGCCGGGGGCGCCCCTGGCGGGCTCGGGCACCGAGCACGTGGGCCGGACGGGGCGGGCCCTGGTCTGCGAGGACCTGACCCGCGGCACCCGCTTCCCCGAGGACTCGAAGCTGCTCGCGGCCGGCGTGCGCTCCTACGTGCGCGTGCCGCTCCAGGTGCGCGAGCATCTGGTGGGCTCGCTCGCCTTCTCGCGCGGCGCCCCCGGCCCGTTCGCCCCTCACGAGGTGGAGATCTTCGAGGCCCTGGCCCGGCCCATCGCCGCCGCCGTGGCGAATGCCCTGGCCTTCCAGAAGATCTCGCGCCTGACGCGGCAGCTTCAGGCCGAGAACCTGGCCCTGCGCCAGGAGATCGACGAGCGCTCCATGTTCGAGGAAATCGTGGGCGTCTCGCCGCCCCTGCGCGAGACCCTCGCCCGGGTGGACAAGGTGGCGGCCA
>CAXTNS010000461.1:0-395 GCA_964245465.1 uncultured Thermoanaerobaculia bacterium | reverse complement strand
GCGAGACGGGCACGGGCAAGGAGCTGATCGCGAGGGCCATCCACCGCCGGGCGCCCCGCGCCCAGAGGGCCCTGGTGACGGTCAACTGCGCGGCCCTGCCGGCCTCGCTCATCGGCTCCGAGCTGTTCGGCCACGAGAAGGGGGCTTTCACGGGCGCCCTCCAGCGCCGCCTCGGCCGCTTCGAACTGGCCGCGGGCGGCTCCATCTTCCTCGACGAGGTGGGCGAATTGCCGCCTGAGATCCAGGCCTCGCTCCTGCGCGTTCTCCAGGAGGGCACCTTCGACAGGGTGGGCGGATCGCAGACCATCCACACGGACGTCCGGGTCATCGCGGCCACGAATCGTGATCTGGAAGCGGCCACGAAGGCAGGGAGCTTCCGGAGCGACCTCTTCTAC
>CAXTNS010000460.1:2650-5871 GCA_964245465.1 uncultured Thermoanaerobaculia bacterium | reverse complement strand
GATCCCGACAGATCTTCAAGGCCAAGTCATCGTCAATCTCAGAGTGCCTCGGCACCGCCGACCGCTTGTTCAGGGCTGAGTTGTGCCACCAGGAATGCCGGCTGCCTTCTCGGAGGAGATCACAACCATGAATCCGCAGATGACGCAGGAGATCGCCCCGCTTCATACCGCGATCAGTTCTTCCTCAAAGTCCTCACCGGCCGCTCCAACGGCCTCCTCACGATTGAATTCCAGGGCCTCTCGAAGGGTAATGCGCAAGCTCTCCAGCAGTTCTGCCTGACAATTAACCCCCGGAATCTCTTCGATCCAGCCGATCCACCACCCCGCGCTCTTCTTCACGAGGGCTGTATATTTCTGGCCCATCCTAAGCCTCCTTGCGGAATCCTACTCCTAAACCCGCATCAACACCGCCCCCCAGTGCAGCCCCGCGCCCAGGGCCGTGAAGGCCACCAGGGAGCCTTCCGGGGCCTTGCCGGCCTGGCGGGCTTCGTGGAAGGCGAGGGGGAGGGTGGCGGAGGTGGTGTTGCCGTATTTCTGGATGTTGTTGTGGACCTTGTGGTCCGGGAGGCCGAGGATCTGCTGGGCCTTTTCGTTGATACGCAGGTTGGCTTGGTGCATGATCACGAGGTCCAGGTCCGCGGTGGTGTAGCCGCAGCGGGTGAGCACCTCACGGGTGGCCTCGGGCATGCGGGTGACGGCCAGCTTGAAGACGGCCCGGCCGTCCATCACCGGCACCGTCTCGGCGGCCTGGATCATCTCGCAGGTGACGAAGGGGCGCCGCTGCGAGCCGCCGCCCGGCACGTAGAGGATGTCCCGGTGGTTGCCGTCCCCATAGAGGGCCGAGGCGAGGATGCCGCGGTCCCCGTTGTCCGCCGGTGCCGCCTTGAAGACCATGGCCCCGGCGGCGTCTCCGAAGAGCACCAGGAGGTGCCGGAACTTGGAGTTCCACTCGAACTCCTCGGGCGAGAGGGGACCCGGATCGCGCCCGTGGAGCACCTCGAAGGTCCGGTCGGAGAAGGGCATGAGTGAGGTGTGGACGTCGGTGCCCACCAGGAGCACCGTGCGCGCGGCGCCGCCCCGGATAAGCGCGTCCACCAGTTGCAGCCCGTAGGCGAAGCCGGCGCACTGCTGGCGGATGTCCAGGGCCGGCAGCGGACGCATGCCGAGCTTCTGCTGGACCAGGGTGCCGGTGCCGGGGAAGTAGTGGTCCGGCGTCATCGTGGCGCAGACGAGGTAGTCCACCTCGTCCGTCTCGACGCCCGCGTCGGCCAGCGCCGCCCGCGCCGCCTCGGCCCCCAGGTCCGAGGAAGCGGTGCCGGGGTGCACGTAGTAGCGGGTCACGACGCCGCTCCGCTCGCGGACCCAATCGTCGCTGGTCTCGATGATCTTGGCCAGCATCAGGTTGTCCACCTCGAGCGGGGGGATGGCGACGCCGGTCCCCGCGAGCACGGCACGAGCCTCGGTCATATGAGAGATCCTCCGAAGAACGGACTACAGGGGCGGCTCCTGCAACGGCGGCTGGAGCAGCGTGGAAGGCTGCCGGCCAGCCGTGTACAGGACCGTCTGATCGCCCTGCTTGATGAAACGGTAGATGCCTGCCGGGCGCTTGGCGTCGAGCCCCGAGGGCGCGCCGGCTTCGTAGGTCCACACTTCCAGGGGCGAACCGTTGGGGATGGGCGAGACCTCGAAATCCGCCTTCGAGGGAGGTCCATAGATCACGAACACGGTGCCGCGGTCGGTGCGGCGGCCGAGGAGCCCGGCCTCGCTGTATTTGCGGTCGGCCTCGGCCGAGCGCGCGTCGAAGGCTTCCCGGATAGGGTTGCCCGGCTTCTCCAGCGACGGATCGCGGCGGTCCCAGAAGGCCTGGACGAACGCCGCGGCCCGGGCGTCTTCCTGAAGGGCCAGGAACTCCTGGATCTCCTGAGGGGTGGCGATGCGGGCGACCGGCCCGATCAGCCAGGCCGAGTACTCCGGCCCCAGGAACGGGTTGGTCAGCTCCGCCCGGGAGCGGGACGCGGGAGCGGCTCCGCCACCGCCGCAACCCCCGAGGGGGAACACGAGGAAAGCCAGAAGGACGAGGAGAAGCGCGCGTTTATCCATGATGGCGGAGCAGGTCGAGGAACTCCTCGCGAACGGGTTTCTGGTGGAAGATCCCGCGCAGGGCCGAGGTCACGGTGAGCGCTCCCGGCTTCTTGACGCCGCGCATCTCGACGCAGAGGTGGCGCGCTTCGATGACGACCATGGCGCCGAGCGGCTGGAGCTTCTCCTGGAGGTAGGTCACCACCTGCTCGGTCAGCCGCTCCTGGAGCTGCGGCCGCTTGGCGTAGAACTCCAGGATGCGGGAGAACTTCGACAGCCCCAGGATCCTCTCGCGCGGGATGTAGGCGATGTGGGCATGGCCGTAGAAGGGCACCAGGTGGTGGGCGCACATGGAGTAGAAGGGGATCTGCTTCTCCATCACCATGTGGCTGTACCCCTCCTCGTTGGGAAAGGTCGTCACCTTGGGCTCCGCTCCCTCGGCGAGGCCATGGAACATCTCGATGTACATCTTGGCGACCCGCAGGTCGGTCTCGGCGAGGTTGGGGTCCTTCAGGTCCAGCCCGAGGGCCTTGAGGATCCCCCGGACGTGATGGGCGATGGTGGTGAGCTTCGCCTGCTGATCGCCGTCCAACTCCGCCATGGCGATGGGCGGCACGTGGCCAGGGACGATGACTTCCGGATCGTGGCTCATGACGGGCACCTATCCTACAACAGGCGAAGCGGGTAGCGTTTTTGCAAAGCCATGGGGTGACCCGGTTCCCCGGGTCTCTTCTCAACAAGGAGGCATCATGGCTTCGAAAAGCGCCAGAGACATCATGACCGATAGCCCGGCGGCCGTAACGCCTGAGACCACCGCCCGCGACGCCGCCCGGATGATGGAAGATAACGACTGCGGCAGCCTGCCCGTGGTCGAGAGCCGGGACTCGATGAAGCTGCTCGGGATCGTGACCGACCGCGACCTCACCCTGCGCATCCTGGGCCGCGGCCAGGACCCGAACACGCCCGTCCGTGAGGCGATGACGAAGAACGTCTACTCGGTGAAGCAGGACGACGACCTCGACGCCGTCGAGCGCGTCATGTCCAGACAGCAGGTGGTTAGGGTGCCCGTGGTGTTCTTGAAGGAAGGAGTCGTCGGCATCGTCGCCCAGGCGGACCTCGCCCGCGAGCTCGATTCCGTGGGC
>CAXTNS010000460.1:0-2640 GCA_964245465.1 uncultured Thermoanaerobaculia bacterium | reverse complement strand
GCCCTGCGTGGCCGCCCTATACGGGTTCTCCTCCAAGTGCAGGGCGGCCCACACAGAGCCGCCCCCACGCGCTATGATCCGGTGGGCAAGGAGGGGCGCCCACATGCTCTATGACCTCTCGCCCATCATCCGCCCGGAGATTCCGGTCTGGCCGGGCGACACCCTGTTCCAGCCCAGGCTGACGTGGTCCCTTGCCGAGGGAGCGAGCGTCAACCTGTCCGCGATCACCACGACCCCCCACCTGGGCTCGCACGCCGACGCGCCGTTCCATACCGAGCCGCGCGGCGAGGGGATCGCCGACATGCCCATCGACCGCTACATCGGCCCCTGCCGGGTGGTCCGGGTGCCGCCGCAGCCGCTGATCGAGCTCCGGCACGTCGAGGGGATCGACCTCGCCAATCCCGGCCGCATCCTCTTCAAGAGCGAGAGCGTGCGCGACCGCAAGACGTTCCCGGAGCGGTTCACGGCCCTCTCGCCCGAGCTGGCGGCTCTGCTGGCCGAGAAGGGCGCCCTGCTGGTGGGCATGGACACGCCCTCGGTCGATCCCTTCGACAGCAAGACGCTCGACGCCCACCACGCCCTTTTCCGCGGCGGTGTCGCCATCCTGGAAGGGCTGGTGCTCGACGGCGTTCCCGAAGGGGTCTACGAGCTGATCGCCCTGCCGCTCAGGATGGCGGGGCTCGACGCCTCGCCCGTCCGTGCCGTGCTTCGGAGCCTTGAGGCATGACGAAAGCGGATAGAATGTCCTTTGAGATGTCCTGAGAGGAGGGCTTCCCCTGTGAACAGCAAGGAATTCGTCGCGCAACTGGTCGAGGAGATGGACCGGCTCTTCGCGCGGCTGGGTGATACGGAGACGCTGGAGGCCGAAGCCGACGGCGACGTGGACGTGGTCACCCTGCTCCGCCTGGCCCTGAAAAGCGAGCTCGAAGCCAGCGAGCTGGCCGGCTTCTGGATGCCCTCGACCCCGGAGGTCGACGCCAAGATGGCCCTCGCCCTCCAGTGCGGGGACGAGATGAAGCACTACGGCATGATCAGCCAGCGCCTGGTCGAGTTGGGCGAGGACCTGACGGACTTCGACCCCCTCGCCGAGGGGCACAGCCCCCTCTACCAGTACCTGCGGGGCCTGCGCACCACGGTCGAGCGCATCGCCGCCGGACCCTTTGCCAGCGAGGCCATCGCCCAGGTGCGCAACAGCCAGTTCGTGAGGTTCTGCCGCTCGGTGGGCGACGAGGACACGGCGCGTCTCTATGACCAGACCATCCAGCCCGAGGAGGCCCACCACCACCACCTGGGCCGGGAGATCCTGGAGAAGTACGCCACGACCCCCGAGCTCCAGGAGCTGGCCGCTTCCGCCGTGCGCAACACCCTGGCCATCGCGGACGAGCTGAGCAACCTTGCGGCCAAGACGGCCGGAACTCATAACATCCCTGTCTCCTGAGAGGACCATGGACCATCAGATTTCGACGATCGCCGTGCTCGGCGCCGGCACGATGGGGCGCGGCATCGCCCACGCCGCCGCCCTGGCCGGCTACGAGACCCATCTCTTCGACACGAGCGCCGAGGCCCTGAAGAAGGCCCAGGCCACCATCCACAAGAACCTCGACAAGGGTGTCGAGCTGAAGAAAGTGGACGCCGAAGCCGCCGGGCGCGCCAAGGCCGGCCTCCACGTGCACGACGACCTGGGCGAGGCCGTTACGAAGGCCGACCTGGTGATCGAGGCCGTGCCGGAAGACGTAGCCCTGAAAATCGAGACCTTCCGCACCGTCTCGCGCCACGCCCCAGCGCACGCTCTCTATGCCTCCAACACCTCGGCCCTCTCGATCACCGAGATGGCCGCCGGCACGGACCGGCCCGAGCGCTTCGCCGGCATGCACTTCTTCAACCCCGTCCACGTGATGAAGCTGATCGAGCTGGTGAAGGGGCTCCAGACCTCCCAGGAGACGATCGACGCCCTGTGGGCCGTGGGCGTGCGCATGGGCAAGGAGATGGTGCTGGTCAACGAGGCTCCGGGCTTCGTCACCTCCCGCATCAACGCCCTGATCGGCAACGAGGCGTTCCGCATGCTCCAGGAGGGGGTGGCGAGCGCCGAGGACATCGACAAGGCGCTGAAGCTCGGCCTGAACCACCCCATGGGACCCTTCGAGATGGTGGACCTCGTGGGGCTCGACGTGCGGCTGTCGATCCTGGAGTTCCTCCACAGGAGCCTGGGCGAGGCCTTCCGGCCCAACCAGATCCTCATCCAGCACGTCCGCGCCGGCCGGCTGGGGCGGAAGGTGGGGCGCGGGGTCTACGCGTACGACGAGAACGGGAACCGGGTCAGGAGTTAGACGGGATCAGGCCGCCAGCTCCGCGATCCCCTTCTCCAGCCTCTTGACCAGCTCCGGCAAAGCCGCCTCGTCCACCGAGCAGTGGGCGATGCGGAGGTAGCGCGGCGCGATCGAGATCAGGCCCGTATCGTGGTGGGCCAGCAGGTGCTTGCGGACGGCTTCGGAGTCGAGGCCGAGCCGCTCGGGCAGCTCCACCAGGGCGAAGCAGCCGGAGTTGAAGGGGAGGGGCGTCCCAAGGGCGGGGTCCATCCTCGCGAGCGCTCCCTTCAAGGCGCGGTACCGGCCTTCGAGGAGCACCCGCACGGCCTCGATC
>CAXTNS010000459.1:0-5874 GCA_964245465.1 uncultured Thermoanaerobaculia bacterium | reverse complement strand
CCGGCATGGCGATCCGCACCACCTTCATCGCCGGCAGCCCGCCCGAGACCGAGGTCAAGCCGGGGGCAGGCATAGAAGAGGCTGACCCGGCCGGCGGTCACGTCCCCGTCCTGGGCTTCGGCGGCCGCGCTCGGGCGCAGGGGCCTGAAGGTCACGCGCAGGCGCTCCGGGTCCCAGTCTCCCGCCGCCTGCAGCCGCCGGGCGACCTCCGTGATGTCGAAGGAGAACGTCAGGCCGCTCCCGCTGTGATCCTCACTCTCTTCGGAGGCTTCCGGAACGCCGAACATCGAGACCTGCCCGGCGCGGCGGTCCTCGTGCTCGGCGGGATTGGCTCCCGGAGGCAGGTTGACGTAGACGAGGTAGGTGGGCGCCGCCAGCTCGCGGCCTCTCACGTTCTCGACCTTCAGAAACACCTTGCTGGGTTCGGCCGACTCTTCCGCGGCCGCCCCCATGACCATGGGACCCGACGGTTGATCGATGGTGAGTTGGACTTCGGTGGGAGCGGCGGCCAGAGACACTCGGCTCTCGCTGGCCCCGACCATCTCCGGGAAGAGATCCTTGGGCACGGCTTCCTCCTCCTCCTCCGCCCCAAGCAGGAAGGGCGGAGCTCCTACGTTCGAGTAGCGGTAGGTCAACGGGGGCCGCGTGGTGTCGAGCACCTCGCGGACCGTGAGCGTCACCGCGACCCGGCCACTCCCGATTCTAAACCTCATGTCGAGCCACCGCACGTCGGTGGGATTGGCGCGCCCGCCGCCCCGGCGCAGCCAGACCTCCCACAGCCGGTCGATGTTGGCGTGGTGCAACCAGAAGATGGGATCCCGGCCGGCCGTTTCAAACGAGCTCATGAATCCCCGGGGCTGGAAGCCGCCAACCCCCATGTGGATGTCACCGTGGGGCGTGGCCTCGAGGCTGCCCACCGGACCACCGCCGTGAGTCCAGCCGGTGACGGGGCCCCCGAACCCGGGAATCCGCCCTCCCGCGGGGCCCGTGAAGGCCGTCTCCCGGAGCGCCACGCTGGTGTCGACGAAGTCCGGCTCGAGCTCGCCGCCTTCGTTGATGCTGCGTTCTCTTTCCCTGACGAACAGGGGGTTCGGATCGCCGGAACGCATCCGGGGCTCTCGAAAGGCGGGCGGCAGCCTGCGGACGTCGGGTCTCCCGGGGTCGCTGTAGTCCCAGTAGGGGAGGGCCCAATCGCTTGGACCGCCGAGGTCCACGACGGTCTGGCGGACGACGCGCTCGAAATAATGCAGGAAGATCCGGTGCCATGGGAGGAAGAACCAACTGCTGTGCTGGCATTCGTTCCACGTGGCTCCCCGCGGCCAGCGGTTCCGCGGCGTGGACGTGCCATGGACCGCGGCGAGATAGCGCCAGCAGGTGGGGTCTGAGAAGTCCGTTCCATCCCTGCGCTGCATGGCGGTGATGGCCCGCGCATACCATTCGAGGACGGGATGCCAGGGGTTCTCCTCGCTCAATTCCCAGACGTCACGGCGTTCGAACATGCATGACTCCTTCGCTATGGAGTTGAGGGCATCTCTCTCCCGGATTCAGACGGACACGGGAACCGCTTTCCCCGGTGCACGCGGTGCTGGAACCCTGCCGAAATTGTAATCCATGAACCTTGTCGACGTCTCAGACGTCATCTCCCAGGACGGTACAGGGGCGGCCGAAATCCTTCCTTGTCACTCCTCCACATTTGCTCCACAATCCCGATGCATCCTCGTCGGTGGAAAGGAGGATGCTCTCATGAGCAACAACATTCGTTGGTCGGTCATCATCGGCGCGCTGCTGCTCGCCGTCGCGGTCGGTTCCGGGGCCTACCAAGCGGGCATGGCGCATGGCATCGAGCAGAGCGGCAAGATCGTCGCTCCTCCCTCGGGGCCGTACCCGTATCCGTATCCGTACTACGGCTGGCACAGGCCCTGGGGCTTCGGGTTCTTCTTCGTGCCGATCTTCTTCGTCGCCTTCGGGTTCCTCGTCGTCCGTGGCCTGTTCTGGCGCCGTGCCGGGTACGGCTGCTACGGACCGCGCGGGCGTGGAGCCGGCGCGCCCCCACCGGGAACCGCCAGCGAGCCGTGAAGACGATCCTGGTCGTCGACGACGAGCCGCAGATCGCCGGGATCGTGCGCGATTACCTGCGGCTCGCCGGATTCGGCGTGATCGTGGCCGGCGACGGCGTCCGTGCGCTGGAGGCGGCGCGCGGAGGCCGTCCCGACCTCGTGGTGCTCGATCTCGGGCTTCCCGGCCTCGACGGTCTCGAGGTGGCGCGCGCCCTGCGGAAGGAATCGGACATACCCATCATCATGCTCACCGCTCGGGTGGAGGAGGACGACCGGCTGCGCGGGCTGGAGATCGGTGCCGACGACTACGTCACCAAGCCGTTCAGCCCGCGCGAGCTCGTCGCCCGCGTCCGCGCGGTGCTGCGGCGGAGCGAGCGGAGGCACGTCGACGGCGATCTCCTGCGCGTCTCGGACCTGACCCTCGACGCCGCCCGCAGGACCGTGCACCGCGGCGATGAACCGATCGACCTCACGCCGACCGAATTCCAGGTTCTCGCCACGCTGGTCCGTCACCCCGGCCGGGTGTTCACCCGCTCCCAGTTGCTCGACGCGGCGCGCGGCACGGACGCCGAGGCGTACGATCGCGCCATCGACAGCCACGTGAAGAACATCCGCCGCAAGCTCGAGCGGGATCCCCACGCGCCGCGGTATCTGGAGACGGTGTACGGCATTGGCTACAAGCTGGTGGAGGAATGAGGAAGCACGGCCCGCCACCATTCGCGGAATATCGGCGCCGCCGGCGCGGCCCGCCTCCCTTCGTCCGCCGCATGGGCTGCGCCTTTGCCGCCCTGATCGTCCTCGCCGCCATCGGTGCCAGCACTCTCGTCTCGCTGCTCTGGCGGGCGCCGCAGCAGGTGCTCGTGATCGCGGCGGTGGCCATTGCGCTGATCCTGGCGCTCGCCATGGCTTTCCGGATCGTCATCGGCCGCGTTGCCGGGGCGTTCGCCGAGCAGGACCGCCTGCGGCGGCAACTGATGGCCGACGTCGCTCACGAGTTGCGGACGCCGCTGGCCATCCTGCAGGGCCGTATCGAGGGGTTGCTCGACGGCGTTTATCCCTACGACGAGAGCCACCTCGCCGAGCTGCTCGAGGAGACCCGCCACCTCTCGCGGCTGGTCGAAGACCTCGGCACGCTGGCGCGCGCCGAGGCCGGCGCTCTCGAGTTGCGCAAGGAGGCCACGGACCTCGGCGACCTCGTCCGCGACGTCGCGGCGTCGCTGCCGCGGCCGGTCGCCGTCGAGGTGCCGGCGGAGATCCCTGCCGTGGAAGTCGACCCGGTGCGCATCCGCCAGGTGCTGCTCAACCTGCTCGCGAACGCGTTGCGCCACACGCCGGTGGAGGGCGATGTCGCGGTCCAGGTCCAAGCGCGGCCGCAACAGGTTCTGATCCGCGTACGCGACAGCGGCTCCGGCATCGCGCCGGAGGAGCTGCCGCGCATCTTCGAGCGCTTCCAGAAGGGGAGCGAATCGCGCGGCTCGGGTCTCGGCCTCGCCATCGCCCGCAAGCTGGTGCTGGCGCACGGCGGCGACATCGGGATCGAGAGCGCGCCGGGGAAGGGCACCACGGCAACGGTGTCCCTGCCGCGTTAGAATCCCCTGCCAGGAGGGATTCATGGGCAAGAGCCGCTTTGAAGCGTTCAGCGATGGCGTGATCGCCATCCTCATCACGATCATGGTGCTGGAGCTCAAGGTGCCTCATGGCGAGGGTGTCCAGGCCTTGAGACCCCTGGTCCCGGTGTTCCTGAGCTATGTTCTGAGCTTCGTCTATCTGGGCATCTATTGGAACAATCACCATCACATGCTCCATACGGTCCACAAGGTCACGGGACCGATGCTCTGGGCCAACCTGCACCTCCTGTTCTGGTTGTCGCTGGTGCCTTTCCTCACGGGCTGGATGGGAGAGAACCACTTCGCTCCCATACCGGTGTCGCTCTATGGCGCCGTGCTGCTGATGGCCGCGATCGCATATTACACCCTGCAGCAATTGATCATCACGTCCCAAGGGCCGGACTCGCTGCTGAAGAAAGCCGTCCAGGGAGATTGGAAAGGCAAGCTGTCGCCGGTTTTGTACGCGATCGCCATCCCGATGGCGTTCGTGTCGAAGAAGGTCGCTCTGGGCCTCTACGTCCTGGTGGCGTTGATCTGGCTCATACCGGACCGGCGCATTGAGAACGCGCTGGCTCAGAAAGGAATTTAAACCTTTCTTTCGCTTTCTTTTGAGGAAAAGCCGCGGTGGGGGGAGGGGCGGCAGCCGGAAGGGAGCTGCCGCCCAGAGGGGATCAGAAGGCCTGGCAGCACCCCTGCATCGTGGTCGGGCAGATGGAGGCGCGAGAATTCGTCCCGCCCACGACCTGGTCCAGCTCGGACGACTCGAGCCGCGTGAGAGTCTCCCTGTTGAGCTTGAGCGACTTCACCGACTTCCTGTTCTCCGGCAGCTTCTTCTTCATGAATTCCTCCTCCTTGAGAGGGGCGGATTATAGGCGGCCTGGAGCTTCACGTCCAGGAAGCGCGCAAGCCGGGCATGGCCTTGCGGCGAGAGATGTCCGTCGTGGGGAAGGAAGCAGTCGCCGCAGCCATCGAAGACTCCAGCGGTCGTGGTGAACGAGAACCCCACCTCACGGCCCGTCTCCTGGAAGAAATCCCGGAGGCGTTCGTAGGCACGCCGGCCGTCCGAGCCCACGCCGGCGCCGACGTCCAGGAGGACGACCCGGAAACCGATCCCTTTCTCCGCCGCCAGCCGTTGGCATTCTCCCAGGACGCGGCGGTAGTAGCGGCTGGCGAGCGCGAACCGCTCCGGCTGCAACACGGCGGTGGCGAGGTCGTCCTCACCAGCGGGAGCCGCTTCGGCCCGGGCCATCCAGTCTCCTGAGAACGACTTCGCCACGCCGTGGAGCAGGCGGAGGGAGCGGAACCTGTAGAGCTGCCGCCGCAGGGGATACCGTGGGCTCCTGCCGAGGTCCGCCACCCGCTGCCGGAGGGCCCGGTCGTCGAGCCGCAACTCGGGTATTTGTTCGATTTCTTCACGGGTCCGATAGAAGAAGAGGTCGGCGAAGTCGTTGAAGAAGACGAAGAGCACCACCGTCCGCGGCGCCAACTCGTCACGGTAGAGGCGGAGCAGCACGTATTGCTGATAGAGGCAGTCGCCCTGGCGCGCCATGCTGTAGGCGGGCCGGCCTCGTGCCCGCAGGAGGTGCGCCACGGTCTGGTCTTCCTCCACGCCGTGGCCATAGATCAGGGAGTCGCCCAGGAGGAGAAGGGAACGGTCTTTCAGGCCAGGCGGATTGCGGAAGCCGAGGCCGTCCGCGCGGTGCCGCCAGGAGTAGCCGTTCCAGAAGTTTTCCGTTTCGAAGCCGGGCACCATGAAGTTGATCCGTGTTTCCGGCTCGGTGAAATAGATCCCTCCCGGAAAGCTGCCGTAGGCCGTGTAGACCTCGTTCGACAGGGTGGAAGCGCGCTTCAGGGGCAGCGTCCGCAGAGCGACCTCCAGGATTCCGAGACCGAGCAGCGAGGAGAGGAGGACGGCGCCGAGGCGGCGGAGAAGGGGCCGTCGCCTGCCGGAAATCTGAGTCATGGGATCGATCGCAATGCCTCCCGCAGCACCCGGTCGTCCTCTCTCCATTCCTCTCTTTGATCCTTCCTCAGGAAAGGCCGGACCAGCTTTCGCGATCCCAGCCGCAGGGCGCCGCCCGTCCGGAGGGCGGCCTCGGCGCGGGCGGCCCAGGCAGGGCCGTGATGCTTGCGGGCCCAGCGCAGCAGGTCGCTCCAGAGCAACTCCGGGTTCTGGCGGCGGCGGGCGCCGGGGGCGCGGCCGATGGTGG
>CAXTNS010000458.1:0-5902 GCA_964245465.1 uncultured Thermoanaerobaculia bacterium | reverse complement strand
GCCCCGCGATCGGCGCCTGCTGCTACGAGGTGGGCGAGGACGTGGCGGAGGCCGTCGTGACGTCGAGCAGTCCCGAGATCGCCATCCCCGGCCCGGCGGGAAAACCCCATATCGACCTCCCCGGAGCCGCCCGGCTCCAGCTCGAGAAGGCCGGCGTGTGCCAAGTGATCGTCCTGCCCCGCTGCACCCGTTGCGACGAGGAGAAGCTCTGGAGCTACCGGCGGGAAGGGCGGGCGGCGGGGCGGGACATCGGGTTCATCTGGCGGGGTACATCATCTTCAGGGTAAGACAGTTCAACCGGGCCAGCGCTCCCCCGAGACCCGTTCGAGGGTAGCCCGAACCGTGTGGTCATCCAAGCGAAGCCCCACGTTTTGAAGGCTCTTGAGCACAGGCACTGCCGAAGGAATCAGGCCTGTCTGCTGGGCTCGAAGGACTGCACCCAGAGTTCCCAGGAAGGAAAGGCCCAGAGCGCGGGCGCATCGTCGCGCGGCCCTATCATCCAGAACCGCCGAACTCCCAGTCCTCTCCAAAGCAAGAGCCAGAACGGCGGACTCTCCCGCTCCCAGACCCCATTCAAGAACAGCGTCAGGAATAACGGCAGGGGAGACCAGCCGTCCCCAACCGCTCTCCAGAGCCTTCCTTGCGGGATCAGAAGGGGGGCCGTTCAGGATCTCATCGGCGACGGCGCCCGGGATCATGATGCTGGCGAGTTGGTCGAAGAGGCTGAGCTGACCCGCCTTGGCCATCGTAATGATGGGAGAGGCGTTGACGATCCAGGTCTCAGCCAGCTCCGGCTTCGGCGACGAGCTCATCGACTCCATATTGGAATGGCGACACTCCGAAGCGTCCGAGAGCGTCGATGAACTCACTGCGCGAAAGGCCCGCGATTTCAGCGGCGCGGCCTTGCGAGACGAGCCCCATCTCAAACCACTTGACCGCCGCAGCCAGGCGCATCTCGCGGGCGAATCCCTGTGGATCTTCCCGCAGGGAAGACAGGGCGCTTTCGGGGACTTCGATTGTCATACGGACCATGATGGTTTGCCTCGGACGTCAGCTTAGCATGCTGAGAGCGCTCTTCTCAGTAGCCGCTCGCCCCACGGGGCACATCACTCGCCTCGCGACTTGCATCGCTCGCCCCGCCAATACAAGGCTTACATCGCGGTTTGCATCGCTGGCCTTGCGAGGCCAGCCGCATCAGGAGAGAACGGCGTTCCCCCGGAACCCTCGCGCCTCCCGGCCGAATGCACGGAGCTGGCCACAGGCGGCGCTGACGTCGTCGCCGCGGCGGCGGCGGACGGTGGCGATCCAGCCCCGCTGGCGCAGGCGCTCCTTGAAGGCCTCGATCCGCTCTTCCGAGGGGGGCACCATGCCCGCGCCCAGGACGGGGTCAGGGTTGACGGGGATCAGGTTGACCTTGGCCCGCAGGCCGGAGAGGAGTCGCGACAGCCGGTCGGCGTCCCGGTTGCTGTCGTTGACGTCGCGGATCAGGATGTACTCGAAGGTGAGCTTGCGGCCTTTCTCAAGAGGGTAGCGGCGCAGGGCCGCCATCAGCTCCGCCAGGGGATAGGTGCGGTTGACGGGCATGATCCGGCCGCGCAACTCGTCGTCCGCCGCGTGGAGGGAGACGGCGAGGTTCGGCCGGCGCTCCCAACGGGCCATCTCTTCCAGGCCGGGGAGGATGCCCACCGTCGAGACCGTGATGCGGTGAGGCGAGATCCACTCCGTGAGGACGTCGAGCGCGGCCTTCACGTTCTCCAGGTTCAGGAGCGGCTCGCCCATGCCCATGAAGACGATGTTGAGCCCCTCCATGGGAAGACTTCGGTCGGCGCGGATGGCCAGCACCTGGCCGACGATTTCGCCGGCCGTGAGGTTCCGCCCGGCGCCCCAGTAGCCGGTGACGCAGAACGAGCAGGCGAGGGCGCAGCCGGCCTGGCTGGAGATGCAGAAGGTGCGGCGGCCCCTGTCCGGGATGTCGACCGCCTCGACGGTGGCGCCGTCGGCCAGCCGGAACAGGTACTTGCCCGTGCCGTCCTCCGAGATGTGGCGCGAGGTGATCTCAGGCAGGCCGACACGGAAGCTCCCGGCGAGCCGGGCGCGCAGGTCCTTCGAGAGGTCGGTCATTTCGGAGAAATCGCGCACCACCCGCTCGTAGAGGGCGCGGTAGATCTGCTCGACGCGGAACGGGCGGTCCACGACGGGGGACAGCGCTTCCGCCAAGCGCTCGCGCGAGAGCCCGAGAAGGTCCGTCTTGATGTCGGTCGTAGTGGAAATCATGACGCTCCCAGATCCCGAGAAATCCGGAGCGGTTGGACCGGAGACGGGGCTTCAGACGACCCGGCGCCGGCGCAGGCGGCGCGTGGGGTCGATGCCGATCGACCGCAGGAACGAGAGGTCGCGGATGTCGATCTGGAAGACGGGCTCTCCGGATCTGGAGGAGAGGCGCGGAGGCGCGGTCAAGGCCAGGGGCTCCTGATCGTTCACGTCGCGTTTGCAGTCCACCAGCAGGTAGAGGGAGTAGCCCTCCTCTCGGATCTTGCGCAACGTGCGGTTGACCTCCGACGACTCCGAAATCGCGTCGGAAAGGGCGCGTCGCAGGTCGCGCAGCATCTGGTGAAGCTTGTCGTCCAGCTTGGAACCCTCCGGGCTCTGTTTGACGGAGCCGCCGCCGGATTATCCCTTGCGTCCCACGGGGTGTCAAACCACTCCGCCGCCTGCAACAAACGGTGGCGATCCCCCATTCCAGAAGACTTTGCGAGGAGTCTAGCATGGTAGTCTATGCTGCTCCTGTCTGGCGTTTTTCAGCAGGTTTTCCGGAGGCCGCAACAGCGATGACCGAGCCTACCAGGGTCCATGGCCGGCGTCGATGAGCCCGCGGCGTGGCTCGCTTCGGCGGGCTTCGCGCCGCGTGAGATCGAGCCCCTGCCCGGGGATGTCTCGCCGCGCCGTTATTTCCGCGCCGTGATGGCGGACGGCGGGAGCGCCATCCTCGCCGCCTACCCTCCGGAGGTGCGGAGCACGTGCCCGCGCTTCCTCACCACGACGGCGATCCTCGAAGGCATCGGCGTGCGGGTGCCGCGGGTGCTCGCCAGCGACTGCGAGGCGGGGTGGATGCTGGTGGAGGACCTGGGACCGAGGACGCTCGGCGACTGGGGGAAAGGACGGCCCTGGAGCGAGCTCAACGCCTTTTTCGAGCAGGCCCTGGAGATCGCGGGCCGCATCGCCCGCCTGCCCGTAGACCCCGCAAATCACCTCGCGGAGCTCAACCCCACGCTCGGCCGCGAGCTGCTGGCGCGGGAGCTTCAGCAGACCTGGGACCTCTTCCTGGAGCCCAAGGGCCTGGTGGGCGACCCGGGCCTGGCCTCGGAGCTGCGGGCGGCGCTGGACCGGCTCTGCGAGAGCCTCGGAGCCGAGGAACCCGTGCCCTGCCACCGCGACTTCATGGTGCGCAATCTGATGCTTGCCGATACGGGGGAGCTGGCGGTGCTGGACCACCAGGACCTGCGCCTCGGGCCGCCGCTCTATGACGTGGCCTCGCTGTTCAACGACACGCTGTTTCCGCCACCGGAGGTGGAAGCCGGCCTCCTTGGGGTCCTGCATGGAGATCCGCGATACCACCGGGCGGCGGCCCAGCGCACGCTCAAGGCCGTGGGCACCTATGCCTCGTTCGCCCGGCGCGGGGCGAACCGCCACCTGCCCTTGATCCCGCCGACGCTGGCACGCTTCGTGGAACACTTCGCCCGCGTTCCGGAGGGTGAAGACCTGGCCCCGCGCCTCGCCGAGGCCTGGGGGCTCGCCCTAGAGTCCCCGGAGCGCTGATCTGCTAGACTGACCGAGCCCACTTGGGCCTAGAGGGGCGAAGAACGCCCCGGGAGATGAACCCTTATGCCTTCCCTCGGTGTCCCAGAGCTCGTCATCATCTTCCTCATCATCATCGTGCTGTTCGGCGCCAGCCGCATCCCCCATATCGGCAAGGGTCTCGGCGAGGGGATCCGCAACTTCAAGAAGGGTCTCAAGGGGGTCGACGGGGAGGACGAGCCCGAGCAGATCCCCGAGAAGACGAGCCCGCGCAACTCCTGACGGGCCGCTCTCCTGCCCTACATGACTCGCGCCGCTCTGGCGCCCGAGCGCGCCTCGTTGGCACGCCGGCTGTACTCCTCGTAACGGGCCATAACCTTGCGCACATACGCCCGGGTCTCCCGGTAGGGGGGCACGCCGCCATAGCGGGCCACGGCCGCCGGGCCCGCGTTGTACGCGGCGAGTGCCAGCTCGAGATCCCCCTCGTAGTCCTTCATCAGGCCGCGGAAGTAGCGGCTCCCCACGTCGACGTTGGCGTAGGGATCGAAGAGGTCGCTGGCGCCATAGGCCCGGCCGACGGCGGGGCGCACCTGCATCAGCCCGGTCGCTCCCCGGGGCGAGACGGCCTCGGGCGTGAAACCGGACTCGACCGCCACGATGGCGGCCAGGAGGAGGCCGTCCACCTCGTGGCGCTCGGCCGCGAGCGAGATGGCGGTCCCATACGGCAGGCCGTGCAGAAAACGGCGCTGGGCCTCGGGATCGGGGCCGGGCTCTACCAAGGAGAGCTCCCGGGGACCTGGAGTCAACGCGGCCTCGAAATCTTCGGTACGGATGGCCTGGAAACCCCGGGGCTCGGACGGGCCGGCAATCGCCCAGTGGGCGAGATCCTGGAGCTCGGCCGCGTCCTCCTGGGGAGCGGGCTGCTGGTACGGAGTGAGAACGGAAGTGTCGGACGGGGTGGAGTCCAAAGAGATAACCAGGGCCAGGACCATCGTCAGGACGGCCAGGGACAATCTGGATCCATTTCGCTTCATCGGCCGGTTTTCCTCTCTTGCTCACTGCGAGCGCCGTCCAGGGAAGCGAGGGACGGGCCCACGGCCGCATGTCGTTTTACGAGAAATGCACGCACCCCGGCCAGACCGGCCGGGGTGCGCCAGAAGCTTTACTGAGAGGAATCTATTGCGAAACTCGTGCCAGATTCAGGTCATGCCGGTCGGTTCGGGGATGGCGCCGTTGCCGAGCCGGCTCTTGCGGCGGGGCTGACGGCGACCGGTCAGGTCGTAGTCCTCCACCCCGATTCCCAGGTCGGAGACCTTGTTGCGCAGCGTGTTGCGGTGGACGCCGAGCGACCGGGCCGAGCGGCAGAAGTTCCCCCGGTTGGACTTGAGGGAAGCCACGATGAACTGCCGCTCGAACTCCCGTCTGGCCTGCTCCAGTGTCACGCCCCGGCGTACGAGCTCATCGACGATCAAAAACAGGCGTCCGTTGAGAGTCTGTTCGGCCAAGAGAGTGTACCTCTGAGAAAAAAGGCGTGAAGCTGACAGCTTACCACAGGCGCCGGAGCGTCCCGGGCGCCTGTGGAGGGATACGCGTTTCCTATTTAGGATCGAGACGGTCCCCGAGGTGGACGGGGTACCGCGACTCGATGATCTTGCCGACGGAGAACCGCCGGTGGACCGAGAGCACGGCCAACTCGCCGATGACGATGGGCGGCAGGCCCGGCCGGTTCTCGCGATAGATGGTGTAGATGTCGCCCGGCGTGGCGGCGTCTTCGCCCACGTCGACGTGCACGACGTGGTCCGCGCCCAGGGCGAGAATGTTGTCCCGGACGTAGACGATGGAAGGAGCGCTCTCCAGCTTCTCCGCCGGGGCGGGGAAGTTGACCGGCCGCATGGCCGTGCTGCGGCCCAAGGGGACCGGCTCCGGCTCGAAGGGCTGGAGGAGCGTACCGGTGACGATGGGGTCGCAGGTCTGGACGATCTCGGCGATGGCCGTGGTCTCCTGCACGGAGAGGATGCGGACGCGGCCCAGATAACGGTAGTACCGGCCCACGACCTCGCCGCGAAGGGGATGGATGACCGGCTGCTCGGGGACCACGGCCGTGAAG
>CAXTNS010000457.1:1357-5903 GCA_964245465.1 uncultured Thermoanaerobaculia bacterium | reverse complement strand
TCTCCATCGTTTACCTACTCCTGGGGGACCGGGCCTCCGCCCTGTACAACGCCAAGCGAGCCCTGAAGCAGGGGGTCGAGTCACGTTACTTTGATTTTCCGTGGTTCGCCCCCTTGCATTCAGATCCAGACTTCCGCGGCCTCCTCGGTCACCGGGGCTCTGGCAGGTCTTCCTGATCTCAAGAGCCAGGATTCGTGCCGACCGTCTTGTCGACGATGATCGGATCGGGTGAGTAGACGGTGCACGGCTCGTTGGGTGCGAGGAGGAACTCCACCCCGAAGCTCACGCCGAATCCTGCCCCCGGAGTGAAAGCCTGGGTGATCGTGACTTCAGTGTTGGAGTTTCTCGTCACGATAGGGCCTGAAAGCAGGGTGACTATGGCTGCGGTCTGCGCAAAGATGATACCCGCCGATACCGCATCCTCATGCAGGACCACGGTGATGGTTTGAACCTCGCTATCGTTGCTGCTCCCTTCGCTGAGCCGGAGGAGGATGACGGCCCTTTCGACCGCGATGATGGGGGGAATCCCGGATCCGCCTTTTTTCGAAATATTGAAGTCGCCTGTGGCGGAGTCGTAGTTCAACTTGAATTCCGGTCCCGTGAAGGGCTGGTTTGGGGTGATGAAGAAGGGAGGAGTTTCGATCCTCTGGACAGTGGGTGAATCGGAGATGAGCTGAACGAACAGCAGGAATCCGAGCACCCCGCTCGTGGAGGGGAGGGCCGTGACGTCAAGCTCGATCTGAGTCGCGCTGACATTGACGATCTCAACGGTTCCGCTGTCGTTGAAGGGCAGAAAGCCGATGGGCACTGAAGTGGAGGTGGAGGTGGGGAGCACGAATTGTATGCCTGGCCCTGCATTGATGAGGATCGTCTGGGGGGCACCCAACGGAATCTGGAATGCACCCGTGATCGGCTGAGTCACCGAGCCAAACGTAAAAATTCCGCTCTCCGGGTCGAACGAGAGGGTTTCCTCGAAGTCTACTGAGGTCGGTGAGGGTGAGGTTGCGGTGAGGCTTCGGTCGTCCTGCAGCATAGAGATCTCCCTCCTGCTGTTGATAGAGGCCTTTGACTTCCATGGCCCGCGGCCCCCCGGGCCGCGAACGCCGGCGTTTTCCTAGAATCCAGGGCCAGGATTCGTGCCGATCGTCTTGTCGACGATGATCGGGTCCGGCGAGTGGATCGTGACGTCCGCATACTGAATGATGAAGTTCATGCCTACTCCTGAGTTGCTGTTGAAAGGGATTTTGAGCCTGAGCGCTTCACCGCTGAACGACTGGATTCGATCACTATTCTTGTCCGTAAAACTGACGCCGGGAGACACGAACCTGGCTGCCTCGCCCGGCGCGGCATCCACCGTGATGAGCTTTACCTCAAAGGAGCCGCCCTGGTTGGAACCTCCCGTTCCGAGCCGGGTGATGACCTCAGCGTCCATGGTCTCATCCTGCCTGCCGTGCAGAAGGTTGAAGGAGCCATCCGCGGGCGTATAGACGAGCTCGAGGAAAGATGGAGTCTCCAGTTGTTCCGCGGTCACATAAAGCTCGGGCAGAAGAGGGATCCGTTTCGGGCCGGAAGCGAACTGGGCCTTCAATGTGAATCCCACCTTGTCGTGAGGCGCCGGCGGAGTCGGGAAGACGAGTTTGATGGAGGTCGTACTGGGGTCATGCACTTCCCCCGTAAACGTGTTCGTGGGGTGCCAGAATACCGGGCTTTCCGGGCCGACTGCTTTAAAGGACAGCCCGTCCTTGCATGTGATTTGGATCGAGCTGTCGGGTTCCGTCACGATGAACTGGAGGTGGTCGGGAGTTGGTGTACCGTCAATACCCTCAAGGTGGAAAAGGCCTTCGGAAGGATTGAAAGAGAGCTCATACGACTGGACGCTTGCGGCCATAGTCATTCTTTCCTTTCTGGATCTCTGATCCATGCGCTGCGGGTTCACTGGCGGGGGAGTGCAACCTATCTGCCAGGGCTGGGCTCCCTGGCGCCTGGAGGGAGGTAGTCGATGACAAGGATCTCGCCGGGATCTCTGACGCGTCACGAACGCGTTATTGACATGTCATCATCCCGCGGCTTTCCCGGCCGCCAGTGCAACGCATCTGCCAGATCTGGGCTCCCTGGCGCTCAGAAGGCGAGGCCGATCGCGCGGAGCGTTTTGATGCATCGGAAATACGTCACTGAGATGTCTCGCTTCTGAATTGACGAGTCCGGGCGGGCCGGCTGTTATAGTCTCCGCCCGAGATGAGCAAGCCCGGAAAACCCTCCGCCTACGCCGCCGCCGGCGTCGACATCGACGCCCAGGAGAAGGGCCTCGCCCGCGTCAAGAAGCTGGCGAAGTCCACCTTCACCCCCGGGGTCCTGACCGAGATCGGCAGCTTCGGTGGTCTGTTCCGGCCGGACCTTCAAGGGATGGCGGAGCCCGTCCTCGTGGCCTCGGCCGACGGGGTGGGCACGAAGCTGGTCGTCGCGAAGATGGCGGGGGACTACTCCTCCGTAGGGCGCGACCTGGTCAACCACTGCGTCAACGACATCCTGGTGCAGGGAGCCGAGCCGCTCTTCTTCATGGACTACCTCGGCGCGGGCGTCCTGGAGCCGGAGAAGATGGTGGAGCTGGTCTCGGGCGTGGCCAGTGGCTGCCGCGAGAACGGCTGCGCCCTCTTGGGCGGCGAGACGGCCGAGATGCCGGGCTTCTACCAGCCGGGCGACTACGAGCTGGTGGGCTTCATCGTGGGACTAGTCGATCGGCCCAAGGTGCTCGACGGCTCCCGGGTGCGCCCGGGCGACGTCCTCGTGGGATTACCTTCCTCGGGGCTCCACACCAACGGATACTCGCTCGCCCGTAAGGTCGTGTTCGAGAAGGCCGGCCTGAAGATCGGCGACAAGGCGCCCTGGAACAAGCAGCGGAAGGTGGGCGAGGAGCTGCTGGAGCCTCACGTCTCCTATCTCAAGCCCATCCGGCCCCTCCTCGGTCACGCAGCCCTCCACGGCATGGCCCACGTCACGGGCGGCGGCATCACGGATAACCTCCCGCGCATTCTTCCTGGAGACACCCACGCCCTGATCCGGATCGGGAGCTGGCCGGTCCCCGACCTCTTCCTCTTCCTCCAGGAGGTGGGGGAGGTGGAGACGGAGGAGATGTTCCGCGTCTTCAACATGGGGATCGGCATGATCCTGGCCGTGGATACCGCGGGCCTCGCCGAGGTCCTGGGGCTCTTGCGTTCCACGGGCCAGAAGAGCTGGGTCCTCGGCACCGTCCAGAGCGGAGGCTCCGGCGTGGCCTACGACCTCGGCCCCGAAAACCTCCAACTCCCCACAACCGGCTAACGTGAAGATCGCCGTCCTGCTCTCCGGTCGCGGCAGCAACTTCCTCGCGATCCACGCCGCGATCGAGCGCGGCGAGGTGCCGGCCGAGATCGTCCGGGTCGTCAGCAACGTCACGGACGCCCCGGGCCTCGACAAGGCGCGGGATCTGGGGTTGCCTGCAGTGGCGATCCCCCACCAGGGGATACCCCGGCGAGTGCAGGAGGAGAAGGTGATCGCGGTCCTGCGAGAAGCGGGCGCCGAGTGGATCTGCCTGGCCGGCTACATGCGCTTGCTCTCGCCGGGCTTCATCGCCGCCTTCCGGCACCGGATCGTCAACATCCACCCCAGCCTGCTGCCGGCCTTCGCGGGGCTCGACGCCCAGGCCCAGGCGATCGCCCACGGGGTGAAAGTCTCGGGCTGCACCGTCCACCTGGTGGACGAGGGTCTCGACAGCGGTCCTATCGTGGTGCAGCGGACGGTGCCCGTGCTGGACGGCGATACGCCCGGCACCCTGGCGGCACGCATCCTGGAGCAGGAGCACCAAGCCTATCCTGAGGGCCTTCGGCGGCTGCTCACGGAGCCCTGGAGAGTGGAAGGCCGGCGGCTCGTCTTCTCCAGTCCTTGAGATCCTGCGGTAAGATGGATCCCCACGAAAGAAAGGAGGTCCACAATGCACAAGAGGTTTGGAGCCGTGGTGGTGCTGCTGGTCCTGCTGGCCGCAGCCCTGACGAGCGTTCCCGTTGCCTACGCGGCCTGCGATGAGGCCTGCGAAGACCGTTGCGATGTCTACTTCAACCAGTGCGTCATCGACTGTGGGGGATCCCACTACCCTGGAGACCCCTGCGTCGTGGGGTGCCGCAACGCGAAGGTCTCTTGCTACCGGCGCTGCTGCGTGTAGACGTACCGGCCGGGGTGGAAGGCCCGGAAATAAACTTTCCGCCCCCAGGGTTATCTCCCCTTGCGTGCGGGGCTTTGACAAGGGAGGGACGGGGTGGCATAATGCCTTCACGCGGTCGGTTGTAGAGACAGCGAACGAAGCAGAGAGTGGCGGGGCGGCGGGAGAGATTGACATTGCGAGAGAGACCTCGAGCTCGCGGGCCGGAATAGAGCCTGCGGGTCCACGGTTCTGAATCCCTGCGAACGACGAAGCGTGGCGGGGCGGCAAAAAAGGGGTTGACACCCGGGCCGACCTGCCCTACACTTCGCCTCCCTCGGAAACGAGGGGATGCGAAGGCCGGCCTCGGCTGGC
>CAXTNS010000456.1:5641-5916 GCA_964245465.1 uncultured Thermoanaerobaculia bacterium | reverse complement strand
GCTTTTGTCTTTCTCCCCCCTCTCCCGGTGAGGGGGGAAGGGAGGGGACGGGTCCGGAATGGACCCACCGCGAGGTGTATCAGCACCGCGAAGACCGCCAGCGCCAGCGGCCACTGGAAACGCTCCTCCAGAGTGCTCAGGCTCTGGCTCTCGATCGTCCGCTTCTCCATGCCGTCGATCCGCCGCACGATGGGCGCGGGATCGGCCGCGGCGCTGGTGACCCGCAGGTAGGTGCCGCCGGTCGAGCGGGCCAGCTTCTCTAACTCCTCCTCGTG
>CAXTNS010000456.1:0-5631 GCA_964245465.1 uncultured Thermoanaerobaculia bacterium | reverse complement strand
GCCGTCCTCGTCCCGCTTGAATTCGGTGGTGCCGGGGATGGGCACCGGCGCCCCATGGGGCGTGCCCACGCCGAGTGCGAAGACGGCCACGCCCTCTTCCTTCAGGCGGGCGATCTCCGTGTCCAGGCCGCCACCGTGGTCCTCGCCGTCGGAGAGCATCACCAGCACGCGGTGCTTTTCCGTGCCCTCCCCGAAGAGGCGGAGCGCCGTCTCGATGCCGGGCGCCAGCTCCGTCCCGGGCGTGGGGAGGGAACCCGGATCGATCGTGTCGAGCAGCAGGTCGAGCACCGCGGCGTCCAGAGTCAGGGGCGCCAGCATCACGGCGTCCCCCTCGGCCTGCACCAGCCCCACCCGATTGCCGGGCATGGCCTGCGCCATGCGCCGCACCAGCGACTTGGCCACGAAGAGGCGGGAAGGGGAGATGTCCAGGGCACCCATGGAGAGCGAGGAGTCGACCAGGAACACCACGTCGACCCCCTTGCGCTCCACCTTCTGCTCGCCCTCTCCCCAGCGTGGCCGGGCGAGGGCCAGGGAGATACCCAGCACGGCCAAGGCCAGCGTCGCGACCGACACCCCCAGGCGCCGAGGGGAGTAGGCGGGCAGCAGGCGGTCCCACAACCCCCGGGACGCCCAGGCCGCGTCCGCGTCCAGCCGCCGGCGCCACAGCCAGGCCGCCGCCACCGCCACCACGGGGGCGAGCAGGACCAGCCACAGAAAGGTAGGACTCGCCAGACTCACGGTTGCGCCGTCACTTTCAGGCCGGCGGCGGCCACGGGGATGAGCAGGAGGCCGAGGCCGGCCCACACCAGCGGCGGGAAGACCTCGCGATAGCGTACATAGCGCTTCACCTGGAGCGGCGTCTTCTCCAGGCGGTCGATCTCGCGGAAGATCCTCTGCAGGCTCTCGCGGTCCGTGGCCTTGAAGAACTGACCGCCTGTGCGTCCGGCGATCTGCCGCATCAGCGGCTCGTCCACCGGCACGTTCATCATGAAGTGCCTCATCACCGTACGGCCGGTCACTGGGTCCTGCGCCGGCAGCGGCACCGGCACCCGTCCGCCCGAGCCCACGCCCACGTTGTAGACCTTGATCCCCAGGCCCGCGCACACGGCCGCGGCCGAGACGGGATCAATGGCCCCGGCGTTGTTCACCCCGTCCGTCACCAGCACGATCACCTTGGTCTTGGACGGACTGGCCTTGAGCCGCGCGGCGGCGCTCGCCAGGGCCACCCCGATGGCCGTGCCGTCCGGCAGGCTGTTGAGCTCGACGGAATTCACCAGCAGGTCCAGCATCGCGCGGTCCGTCGTGAGGGGAGAGCGCGTCATGGCGGCGCCGGAGAACACGATCATGCCGATGCGGTCGCCCGGCCGGCCGGCCATGAAGTCCCGCACCACCTGCTTGGCCACTGTCAGCCGGTTCTTCGGCTGGAAGTCCTCGGCGCCCATGCTGCCCGAGATGTCGAGCACGATCTGGATGTCGATCCCTTCCGTCAGGCTCTCCTCCCAGGCATAGCCGAGCTGCGGCCGGGCCAGGGCCAGCACCAGGCAGGCAAGGGCCAGGAGCCGGGCGTAGAAGGGGAAGTGGAGACGGAAGGCGCCGCGCGACCGGCGTCCGGTCCCCGGCAGCCGGCTGTAGGTGAGCGCGCCGAACGATTGCCGCCGGTGGTGCAGCCAGGCCAGCACGGGCAGGGCCAGCAGGAGGAGCAGCCACGCGGGGCTCGCGAGATGAGGGAAGGTCTGAGTCATCCCGCCTTCCTCATGGGCACCGCAGGGGGGTCCGGTACCCGTGGGGCCAGTTGCGCTTCGAAGTCTCCGGCGATCCGGCGCGCCGTCTCAGCCCGCTCCATCGTCTGGGTCTCGCCCACCTCCTGCCGGGCGAACTTCACCAGATCGCAGGCGCGCAGCAACTCCACCGTCTGCCGCACGAGGGGGCCGGGCATGCGGCGCGACAGGAGCTGGCGCTGGATGTCGCTCGTGGTGCTCTCGACGGCGGGGAACGGCAGCCGGCGCCCCAGATACCGCCGCAGCGCGAAGCTCAGCCGCGTGTGCACCGCCAGCATCGAGGGCTCGGTCCGCAGGCCGTCGATTTCCGCCGCCAGCTCCTCGAACGGACCCAGGGCGGGCCGCGCGGCCACAGGCGCCTTCCGCCGGCTCTGGAGCCAGATCAGCCACAAGCCCAGCAGGCAGAGGGCGGACAGGACCGCCACCGTCCACCAGAAGCGCTCGCTCAGGGGCAGCGGGCGCATCGCCGCCGCCGGCTTCGGCTGGGGGTTCTTTTCGCTCTGCGGGATCACCGAGCGCACCGCGATGGCGAGCGCGGCGGGCGTGGCCACCTGGACCGTGCCCGTCCGCCGGGGGATGGCGATCTGGACGGGAGGCAGCGCCACCTCGCCCGTCTTGAACGCCGCCAGCGTCAGCTTCTGCTGCCAGACCTTGGAGGTGACCCGGACCGGCGCGTCCGCCTTGACGATCTCGGCCTCGCCCCAGGTTTTGTCCCAGGCGGGGAAGCGCGGGTTGTCCGCCAGATCCGGCGGCACCTCCAGGGTGATCGTGGCCTCCACGGGATCACCCACGGTGGGTCCGTTCGGCGCCAGATGGACCGATACCGGCGACGGCTGGGCCAGGAGGGGAGTGGCCGCCAGGAGGAGGACCGCGAGACGCCTCACCGCCGCAACCTCTTCTTCCTCTGCTCGAAGAACGCCAGCAGGGTGTTGATGTACGGCCGGTCCGTGCGCAGCTCCAGACGGTCGATCCCCAGCTTGCGGGTCCACCGCGCCAGGTCCTCGCGCTCCCGGCGCCGCTCCTCGGCGTGGCGGTGGGCCAGGCGCTTGCCGCTCACCAGGGCCGGCTCGCCCGTCTCCGCGTCCCGCAGCACCACGGGACCCACGGTGGGGATCTCCTGATCGCGGGGATCCACGATCTCGACCAGGATCAGGTCGTGCCGGGCCGAGGCGGCCTTCAAGGCCTTCACGGGCACGGCACCCAGGAAATCCGAGATGAAGAAGAGGACGGACCGGCGCTTGAGCGTGGCCAGCACGGCATGGAGCCCCCGCTCCAGGTCCGTCCCCCCATGAGCCGGGCGGTCCAGGACCTCGCGCACCATCCTGAGGACGTGCATCCGCCGGCGGCGTGGCTCCAGGAACAGCTCCAGCCGGTCGCTCACCAGGGCGGCGCCCACGCGGTCCTGGTTCCTCAGGGCCGCGAACGACAGCAGGGCGGCCACCTCGGCGCCCAGCTCCCGCTTGAGGATCGCCCGCGAGCCGAAGGAGAGGCTGCCGGACACGTCCACCACCAGGAACACCGTGAGGTCCCGCTCCTCGACGTACTTCTTGACGAACGGCATGCCCATGCGGGCCGTCACGTTCCAGTCGATCGTCCGCACGTCGTCGCCCGGCTGATAGGGCCGCACCTCGGCGAACTCCATGCCGAGCCCCTTGAACACCGAGTGGTAGTCGCCCGCGACCCCCTGGTCCACCATGCGGTTGGTGGCGATCTCGATGCGCCGCACCTTGCGCATGAGGTCCGCCGGCAGGGCCGTGCTCCGCGTCTTCCCAGAGGTCGATCCGGGGAGGCTCTCTGAACGCCGTCGTGAACCAAAGAGGCGGAGCATCCTAAGGCACCGGGATGCGGTCGAGCAGCCGGGCAACCAGCGTATCCGTCGAGATCTCCTCGGCCTCGGCCTCGTAGGTGGGGACGATGCGATGGCGGAGCACGTCCGGCGCCAGCTCCTTGACGTCCTCCGGGATCACGAAGCCGCGCCCCCGCACCATGGCGAGCGCCTTGGCCGCCCGGGCGAGGAACAGCGTGGCCCGCGGCGAGGCGCCGAAGGAGATCAGGTCCGCGAGGTCGGGCAGGCCGGCCGATTTGGGATCGCGGGTCGCCAGCACCAGGTCGATGATGTAGGCCTTGATCTTGTTGTCCAGATAGACCGCGTCCACCACCTCGCGCAGGGCGATCAGGCGCTCGCGCTCGACGACCTGGGCCGCCTTGATCTCCGAGGCCACCAGCATGCGGTCCAGGATCTCCACCTCCTCGTGGCGCGAGGGGTAGGTGACCTTGAGCTTCATCATGAAGCGGTCCACCTGGGCCTCGGCCAGGGGATAGGTGCCCTCCTGCTCGATGGGGTTCTGGGTGGCGAGCACCATGAACGGCTCGGGCAGGTGGTGGCTCCGGTCGCCCAGCGTGACCTGCCGCTCCTCCATGGCCTCCAGGAGGGCCGACTGCACCTTGGCGGGCGCGCGGTTGATCTCGTCGGCGAGCAGCAGATGGGTGAACACCGGGCCGCGCCGGGCGAGGAAGTCGCCGCTGCGCTGGTCGTAGATCAGCGTGCCGATGAGGTCGGCCGGCAGCAGGTCGGGGGTGAACTGGATGCGCTGGAAATCGATCGCCAGCGTCTGAGCCAAAGTCTTGACGGCAAGGGTCTTGGCGAGTCCCGGGACCCCTTCGATGAGCACGTGTCCACGGGCGAGCAAGCCGACCAGCAGCCGGTCGAGCAGGTAGTCCTGCCCGACGATCACCCTGCGCAGCTCGGCCTCGATCCGCTTCAGGGTGAGAGTTTCGCGTTCAATGTCCCGGTTGATCGTGGCGATGTCGAGTTCCATAGAGGCTCCAAGGAGCCCCCAGGCTGCAAGTGGGGTGCCACGAGGCTCTCCGGAGGATTTCCTTGGGGAGACACCGTACAGGCGAACTCCGCATGGGGCCGTCCGCGTCGCTCAACGGGCCAAAATGGCATACGAAAGGGAGGGGGGAGCGTCGCGAATCGAGGTGCGGCCGGATCCACTCCGGAGCCCGTAGGGCGGTGAGACTCCTAGCCCAGGGTGTAAACCCTGGGGTAGTCGGGGATGATCCCTGGGCATCCTCCTGAACGTGGGGGAAACGGGCGCGTGTCCGTTTCCCAGGGTTCACACCCTGGGCTAGGAGTTTCACCGCCCTACGGGCTCCATCTCAATAGGGAGATGCCGCCCCTCTGATACCGTCTTCCCTGTGCGCAAGCCCCCTCTGAAGAAGTCCCTGGGCCAACACCACCTTGTTGACGGTTCCCTCTGCCGTCCGCTCATCCACTTCCTTTCTCCCCAGCACCAGAGAGTCGTGGAGATCGGCCCTGGTGGAGGCGTGCTGACGGCCGAGCTCCTCGCCGCTAGTGCTGCCCATGTCCTCGGCTGGGAGCTGGATCTGGACTGGGCCGCTGTCCTGCGACGCCGCCTGCCCGATCCGCGGCTCACCCTGGTCGTGGGAGACGCCTTGGAGATCACCTGGAACCGTCTCCCCGCGCCCACTCTGGTCGCCGGCAACCTCCCCTACAACGTGGCGACCGTCCTCATCGAGGACCTCCTCCCGCATCATGCCCGCATCCCCCGTACCGCCTTCCTCGTTCAGAAAGAGGTCGCGGACCGCATCGTCGCCACCCCGGGATCAGACGCCTACGGCTCCTTCAGCGTCCTCGTGGCCGCCCAGGCCCATGCGCGCATCCTGGGCAAAGTGAAACCTGGCAGCTTCCGTCCGCCGCCCAAGGTAGACAGCGCCTTTGTGGGCCTGGAGCTCCAGCCGCCGCCTCTTCCGGACGTGGAGATGCCGGCCTTCCTCTCTTTCGTGCGGCAGGCGTTTTCCCAGCGTCGTAAGACCTTGCGCAACTCTC
>CAXTNS010000455.1:2744-5921 GCA_964245465.1 uncultured Thermoanaerobaculia bacterium | reverse complement strand
GTGGCCAGCAGGTGGTTGGGGGCGATGTGGGTGAGGCGGGAGAACCAGAAGTTGGAGAGCTGATTGAGGATCCTGCCCTTGCCTGGAATGCCCGGCCGCAGCACGTGGTCGTAGGCCGACAGCCGGTCGGAGGCGACGATCAGCAGCGCGTCCCCCAGGTCGTAGACGTCCCGCACCTTGCCCCGCCGCGGCGGCGGCAGCCCGGGCAGATCACTCTGCCAGAGAACCTCGCTCATCGATTTCCCCCTTCAGACGCGCCCCAGGGCGTTGGCGGCCTCGCGCTCGACGGCCATGACCAGCCGCTCGCCGCGGGCGGGCTCGAGCGTGGCGGGGTCGAACGGCGCCGCGTCTACGATCTCATAGACCGGCAGGTCTTCGAGCCCCTTGAGGTGCGCCATGCCGAGCTTGCGGATGCCCACGGGGAGCCGGGCGCCGGCGTCTTCGAGGTCGAGGACGACGTAGCACCGGTCGCCCTCGCGGCCCAAGTGGAGCCGGCCGCCGTTGAGCTCGTGGTCGAGCTGGGTGATGAAGGCGCCGGTGGCCACCATGCCGTTGTTGTGCAGGGTGCCGTTGCGGTTGATGTAGGCATAGAAGCGGCGCAGTTCCTCTTTCTTGTCCACCACGTCCACGTTCTTCGACGAGAGGGGGGCGAAGAAGCTGTGGACCGCGGTCTCGGGATAGCCCTGGTTGATCAGCATGGTCTTGACCTCGTCGACCTCCTGGGTGGCCTTGCCGGTGGTCAGGCGCGACAGCTCGACGAGGCCCGGGCCGAAGAACTCGTAGCGCTCGCCCTCGCCGGGCCGGCCGCCCATGGGGATCAGGCGGTAGGGGCCATAGTTGAGGGCGATCCGCAGGCCGCGGTCGAAAGGGAGCCCTTCCTGGACGGCCTGGACGTAGTAGCGCTGGAGGTGGATGGAGCAGATCAGCAGGTTGGTGGCCTCGCGGCTGGAGTAGAAGGCGCCGTCGCCCAGGTACTTCTCGAGCTTGGCCCGGTGGGAGAGGGCCAGGCGGTTGATGCGCCGCTGGAAGCGGAACATGGCCAGGAAGGCGCCGTCCTGGCTGGCGTTGCCCGCCCGGTGGAGCACGGACAGGGTCTGCGAGAAGTCGCTGATGTCGTAGATCATGCCGTAGCGCTCGACCCGGGGGTCGACCACCCAGGGCTCCATGAAGTCGAGGGGCCGGGTGGCGGAGGAGAGCACCAGCTCGCTCCCGGGCACGGCCCGGCCCGGCGGCAGCTCGCGGCCCACCATGCGTCCGTCCTTCCTCTCGATGGGCACGATCAGCCGGCGCAGGCCGTGGACCAGCTCGAACTCCTTGAGCTTCAAAAGGAGGCTCTCCCACACCTGTACCAGTGGAGGAGGGAGGAGGCGTCCGGGATCGTACGACTTGAGGGTGGCGAGATAGGCCACGTAGCCGGGGCGGTTCAGGAGCTCGCGCGCGTCGTTCCGCGGGTCGCACTTGAGGAGATGGGTCACCACGGAACGCAGGCCGGGATCCGCCGCGAGCTGCTCGAAGTGCCAGCGGGACAGCTCGTCGAGCCGCTTGCGCAGATCGCGGCCGTCGATGCGGAGCGAGCCGGTGAAGTAGCTGCCGAGCTCGCCGAGGTCGCGGCTGACGTGGTCCTCGGTGAAGAGGAGGACGTTGTCGCGCAGGCGGGTCAGCAGGCGCGGGAAGAGCTCCTCTTCGACCTCCTCGGTGGCGCCGGCCACGCGCTGCATGAGGTCGTAGACGGTCGACAGGACGCGGTCGAGGAACCGGTCGAGGATGCGGTACTTGATGGCGTCGCCGTGGCGGCGGCCCGTCTCGCTGTCCCGCCTCACGATGCGCCGGGGCACGTCCTTGAGCAGGCGGGCGATGTCGAGCGAGTGGTGGAGCCAGAAGACGGCCGGGTACTGGCGGCCGTAGCTGGAGATGGTGGCGTTCTCGACGGCGCTGGTGAGCAGGGCGACGTAGCGCTCCCAGGCCTGGCTGTGGGCCTTGACGTCGTGGCTCTCGCGCCGCAGCCCCGCCACCTGGACGGCCTCCTCGGCTTCGATGTAGTCGCGCAGGGCGGTGCGCAGGCCGAGCACGCCCGGCGAGAGCAGGATGGGGAAGCCCTGGAGCGGGGTGGCCGACTCGTCTTCCAGGAACACCGGCCGCGGCATGGGGAGCGCCCGCTGGAGGTCGGGCATGAGGCGCCGCACCTCGTCCGGGTCGGGACGGAGGAAGTTGAAGGGACCCTGCAACATCTGGAGAAACGACATGGCGTTCATGGGGCTCGCACTGGCAGACGGCCGTTTTTTCCTTTGAAAAGGGGCGATTACGTATACCATACGCCGGGCAGAGCAGGCCATCGGCAACGGCGTTCCAGGACGTCAGGGGCCGCCCACGGGAGAGCGCCTGCTAAACTCCGCCCGGTAAAATCCGCAGGTTCGAGGAGAGGGATCTCATGAAGGAGCTCGCATCGGTTCACGTCGTCGCCGCGGAGCGGCCGGAGGCGGACCTCCTGGCGGCCGGATGCTTTGAGGGAGAGGCGCTCGCCCCAGTCAGCGGATTGGAGGAGGGGACCCGCAAGGCCCTGGAGCGCCTGGCCGCGCGCGGCGGCTTCAAAGGTAAGGAGGAACAACTGGCGCAGACGGACGCGGGGCCGGCCGGCCCGGTGGTCTCCCTCTATGGCCTCGGTGCCCGCAAGGACTTCAGCTTCTCCAAGCTGGCCCGCTGGCTCAACCGCGCCGCGGAGGACGCCCGCCAGAGCGGGGTGCGCCGGCTGACCGTGCTCCCGCCCGTCCACCCCGAGACTTCGGGCCCGGCCGCCGGCCGGGTGCTGCGGACGCTCGCGCTCTCGGTCTACCGGTACGACCGCTACCAGACGGACGCCGACAAGGCCGGCCGCGTGGAGCGTCTCGGCCTGGTGCCCCCGGCGGGAGAGGAGGCGGCCTACCGCGACGCGCTTCCCGGCGTCGTGGCGGTCGCGGAGGCCGTGGCCTTCGCCCGCGACCTCGCCAACTCGCCGGCCAACGAGGCCACGCCCACCTGGATGGAGGAGCGCACCCGCGAGCTGGCCGAGAGCCAGGGGCTGGAGCTGACGGTCCTGGGCGCCGACGAGCTCGAGGCCCGGGGCATGGGCGGGCTCCTTGCCGTGGGCCAGGGCTCCGCCCACGAGCCATTCCATTTCACGATCTGACGAGATCCATTTAG
>CAXTNS010000455.1:920-2734 GCA_964245465.1 uncultured Thermoanaerobaculia bacterium | reverse complement strand
GTGGGGAGACCGGGGGCCGCGGATCGCCCTGGTGGGCAAGGGCATCACCTTCGACACAGGCGGCATCTCCATCAAGCCGGCCGCCGACATGGACGAGATGAAGTACGACAAGAGCGGCGCCTGCGCCGTGCTGGGGATCGCCCGGGCCGTGGCCGCGCTGGAGCTGCCGGTGCGCCTGACGGCCTACACGCCGTTCGCCGAGAACATGCTGAGCGGCAACGCCTACCGGCCGAGCGACATCGTGCGCTGCTACAACGGCAAGACGGTGGAGATCACCAACACGGACGCCGAGGGCCGCATGATCCTGGCCGACGCCATGGCCTGGGCGGCCGAGGAGGGGCCGGACGCGCTGGTCGAGTTCTCGACCCTGACGGGCGCCTGCGTGGTGGCCCTGGGACATCAGGCGGCGGGCCTCTTCACGCCCGACGACGCCCTGGCGGACGAGCTCACCGCCTCCGCGGCCGAGAGCGGCGAGCGCCTGTGGCGGCTCCCCCTGTACCCCGAGTTCCTGGAGGAGATGAAAGGCACCCACGCCGACCTGCGCAACTCCGCCGGCCGCTGGGGGGGCGCCAGCCTCGCCGCGGCCTTCCTCACCCAGTTCGGGGGCGACGTCAAACGCTGGGCCCACCTGGACATCGCCGGGGTCTCCAACGTCAAGGCCGACAACGGCGGCGGGGCCGCGGGCGCCACGGGCTTCGGAGTGGCCTCGACGGTGGCCTGGCTGCGCCGTCTGGCCGCTTCGCAATGACCCCTCTCCTCGAAATCCAGGATCTCGAGATCGCCTTTCCCGGATCGGAGCCGGTGGTGCGCGGCGTCTCGCTGGCCGTCGGGCGCGGCGAGATCGTGGGGCTGGTGGGCGAGTCGGGCTCAGGCAAGACGATGACCTCCCTGGCCGTGCTCGGCCTGGTGCCGCCGCCGGGGCGGGTGACGAGGGGGCGGATCCTGCTGGAGGGGCAGACGGATCTCTTGAAACTTTCCCCCCGCGAGCTGCGCAAGGTGCGGGGAGGGCGGATCGCCATGGTGTTCCAGGAGCCGGCCACGGCGTTCAACCCGGTCTACACCATCGGGTTCCAGGTCGCCGAGGCGGTGCGCACCCACCCCCGCAATCACCGGGTCTCGCGCCGGGAAGCCTTGGACGAAGCGGCGCGGCTGCTCGACCGGGTGGCCCTCGCGGACGCCCGGCGGCGCCTGGGGGACTACCCCCACCAGCTCTCGGGCGGCCAGCGCCAGCGGGCCATGATCGCCATGGCGCTCGCCGGCAGGCCGGACCTGCTGCTCGCCGACGAGCCGACCACGGCCCTCGACGTGACCCTCCAGGCCCAGATCCTCGAGCTGCTGGAGGAGATCCGGCGCGACCTCGGGCTCGCCGTGCTGCTCATCACTCACGACCTGGGAGTGGTGGCCGAGACCTGCGACCGCGTGGTGGTGATGCGTCACGGCCAGGTCGTGGAGCAGGCGGGCGTCGTGGAGCTGTTCCGCGCCCCGGCCCATCCCTACACCCGCGAGCTCCTGTCTTCTCTTCCAAGGCTGGACGGGGGGGCTGGCGCGTGAGCGCCCTGCTCGCGGTCGAGGGGCTCCGCAAGGAGTACCCGGTGCGGCGCGGCTTCCTCCTGCGCCAGCAGGGCACGGTGCAGGCCCTGGCCGGCGTCGACCTGGCGGTGGAGCGGGGGGAGTGCCTGGCGCTGGTAGGGGAGTCCGGCAGCGGCAAGACGACGCTCGGCCGCTGCGCCCTCCGACTCGTGGAGCCGCCCGCCGGCCGCGTCGCCTTCGACGGCGAGGACCTGCGGGCCCTGGCGGGAGACGCGCGGCGGAAC
>CAXTNS010000455.1:0-910 GCA_964245465.1 uncultured Thermoanaerobaculia bacterium | reverse complement strand
CCTCGGGTCTCGGCCGGGCGGAGCGCGCGGCCCGTGCGGCCGAGATCCTGGGGCTGGTGGGGCTGGCGCCGGAGCTTGCCGGCCGCTATCCTCACGAGCTCTCGGGCGGCCAGCGCCAGCGGGTGGGCATCGCCCGCGCCCTGGCGCCGGAGCCGGAGCTGCTGGTGGCGGACGAGCCCGTATCGTCGCTCGACATTTCGGTGCGCGGACAGGTCCTGGACCTGCTGGCCGGCCTCTCGGAGCGCCTGGGCCTCTCCATGCTGCTGATCTCGCACGACATGGCGGCCGTCGAGCGCCTGGCGGACCGGGTGGCGGTCCTGTACCTGGGGCGGATCGTGGAGCTGGCGCCGCGGGCCGCGCTGTTCCGCCGGCCGCTCCATCCGTATACGGTCAGCCTGCTGTCGGCCGTGCCGGTGGCCGATCCGGGGAGGAAGAAGGACCGCATCGTGCTCCAGGGCGATCCGCCGAGCCCGATCGATCCGCCGCCGGGGTGCCCGTTCCACCCGCGGTGCCCGAGCGCCCGCCCGCGTTGCGCGGCCGAGCGGCCGGAGCTGGTTCCGGTCCCTGGGGAATCTCCGGAACGCCTCGCGGCTTGCTTCTATCCGGGTGAGCTGCTTGCGGGGCGGGGGCCAACCGTAAGGAACGAGCCCGGCGCGTCGTAGACTATGAGAGAACTTTTGAGCGGCTGGCTCGTACATTTCGGCGTGGATGGCGCGTGCCGCGAGTCGTGTGCCGAGTCATCAGCCATCAAGGCGAGGGGTCCAATTCACATGAGGAAAAACTCTTTGCGATCCAATCCATGGAAGAACCGGGCAGCTTGCCTGGCCGTGGCCTCGTGCCTGCTCGCGGCGAGCGCGGCGCCGGCGCAGACCCAGCCTCCGGCCCCCGGGGGCGTCCGTATCGCCACCGG
>CAXTNS010000454.1:0-5931 GCA_964245465.1 uncultured Thermoanaerobaculia bacterium | reverse complement strand
GGTCTGTCCGGGAGGGTTGGGGGCTCGACCCGCCCCTACCCTAAGCAGGATCAGGAAGCGTCCTCAGAACGCCACCAGCTCCCTCGCCGCCGCCACCACCTTCCCCTTGTCCGGCAGCAGCACCTTCTCCAGATTCTTGGCATACGGCACCGGCCGGTCGGGATAGGTCACCCGGCGGATGGGAGCGTCCAGCCACGGGAAGGCCGCGTCGGCCAGGCGTGCGGCCACTTCGGCCCCGAAGCCCAGGGTGAGCGGTGCCTCGTGGACGACCAGCGCCCGGCCCGTCCGCTTCACGGAGGCAAGCACCGTCTCCTCGTCGTAGGGCACGAGCGTGCGCAGGTCCACCACCTCGGCCTCCACTCCGGACTTCGCCAACTCGTCCGCCGCTTCCAGGCAGACCCAGGTCGTGGCGCCGTAGCCGATCAGCGTCAGGTGCTTGCCGGCGCGCATCACCATCGCCTCGCCGATCCTGGCCACGGCGTCACCGTCCGGCAACACGCTCTTGATCCGGCGGTAGAGGAACTTGTGCTCGAAGAGCATCACGGGATTGGGATCGCGGATGGCCGCCTTGAGCAGCCCCATGGCGTCCTCGGCCGTGGCCGGGCAGACGACCTTGATACCCGCCGTCTGCGCGAACCAGCCCTCCGGGTTCTGCGAGTGGAACGGCCCGGCCCCCACGCCGCCGCCCGTGGGCAGGCGGACCACGATGGGGCACGGCACCTGCCAGCGGTAGTAGAGCTTGGCCGCCACGTTGACGAGCTGGTTGAAGCCGCAGGAGATGAAGTCGCCGAACTGCATCTCGACCACCGGCCGGTACCCCAGCAGGGCGGCGCCGATGGCGATGCCGATCGTGCCGCTCTCGGCGATGGGCGTGTCCAGCACCCGGTTGGGCCAGCGGGCGTGGAGGCCCTTGGTGGTGCGGAAGGCCCCCTCGAAGACGCCGATGTCCTGGCCCATCAGCACCACCGAGGAGTCCCGCTCCATCTCTTCGAGCATGGCCTGGTTGATGGCGTCCACGTAGGTGACCTCGCCCTTGGACCGGCTCGTTTGGATGGCGGGGGCGGCTTCCACCCGCCGGGGAAGATCGGGCGCGAACACCGGCCGCAGCGCGACCTCCTCGGCCGGCGGCGGCGCGTCGATGGCGTTGGTGATGGCCTTCTCCACCATCTCCTTGATCCGTGCTTCCAGGGCCTCCCGGGTCGCGGCATCCAGCACGCCGTCCTCTTCCAGGCGGCGGGCGTACGCCGGCACGGGATCGGCGGCACGGTAGGAGGCGAGCTCGTCCGGCGGCACCACCTTGAGCGAGTCGTCCCCCTCGCTGTGCCCGCGCATGCGGCCGAGCATGGCCTCGATCAGGGTGGGACCCTGCCCGGCGCGGGCGCGCGCCACGGCCCGGGCGAGGACCTCGGCCATCACGTCCGGATCATTGCCGTCCACCGTCTCGGCCGCGATGCCGTAGCCGATGCCACGGTCCGAGAGCCGCTCGGCCGCGTACTGGAGGCGGGCCGGCGTCGAGAAGGCGTAGCGGTTGTTCTCGATCACCAGGATGAGCGGCAGCTTCCACACGGCGGCCATGTTCAGCCCCTCGTGGAAGTCGCCCGTGGACGTGGCTCCGTCGCCGATGAAATTCATCGCCACCCGGTCGCTCCCGGACTGGCGGAACGCGAACGCGCACCCCGCCGCCACCGGGATCATGGTCCCCAGATGGCTGATCATGCCCACGTGCAGGATGCCGTGCTCCGGAGCCAGATACCCGTAGTGGAACGACCGCTCGACGCCCTGGGAGAAGCCCTCGCCCTTGCCCAGGAGCTGGCAGGCCAGACGGTGCATCAGGTGGTCGGGATCAGGACGGCCATCGCGGTCATTCGGCTGGCCGAAGCCCATTCCGGGGAAAGCCCGCGCCGGATCGAGATAAACGGCCAGAATGGCCCCGAGATCCCGGTGCAACGTGCACAGGGCATCGCCCGGCCCGAGCGCCAGGCCTGCCGGGATGGTAGTGGCCTCGTTGCCCACCTCGCTATACCACTTGGAGACCCGGCCAGTGAGCAGCAGGGCCTCAAACCGGGAGTCGAGATCCCGGGTGAGCTTCATGAACGCATAACGGAGAAGCCGCTCGCGGGTGTTGGTCGGCGCGGCAACGGCGGTTGGTTCGGGAGAATGGATGGTCATAGGCACAAAAGCTTACCAAGAGTTGTCTACGGTATGGCGATTGCAGACACCTATAAGAGGGAAAGGGGGTTCGGTCTGGAAATCGAGCCAAAGAGCCTAGACGCCCAAGGCAAGTTCATGCCATAATGGCATGGTAACTCGGTGTACGTGCCCCAGGAGCGCCAAGGGGGGGGTTGATCTCTCCCCGCAGGAGTGGCATACTTTCATGCTAACTCGAAGAACTTACAAGTGTATGAGTACCATCAACCCTGCCCCCGCCGCTTCTGCTCGGGCTAAGTTGGACATATTCAAGTGAAGGGAGTGAAACCCATGAGCACGCTGACCCGGCCAGAACTGGCCACCTCGGCCCGAGAAGCCGCCCAGAAGTTGAAAGACGAGGTCGTACGGGAACTCTGGCGCAAGGGGGGACGAGCATGTGTGGCAGATCTAGCCAATGAGTTACGTCCCCCCAAAAGCGCGAAGGAACTCCGTCCAGTGGTTGAATCCCTGGAGCAGGAGGGGATTGTTCGGCGCGTTTCCGATTCCCAGGACCCGCGCGAGTACGAAGCCCCTTACCAGACAATCTACGAACTCTCCCGATAGTACCTCTGAAACCTGATTAGAGAAAGTCCCCCTCGCGAGAGGGGGACAAAAGGGGGCTCCCCTTTGATGCAAGAATTTGCCTTGCTATTAGGAATAATTATTGCTGAATGGGTAAATCTCTATCCTCGGCTGTCAGATTCTGCTGGCTATTCTTGGCCGGCTATCAAAGACTCTAGCCTCTTTCTGTTGCCAGCACTAATCGTTCGCTGGGTAATTGGCTGGGCCATACTTCAGCTCTCGCTATTAGCAGATTTCAAATTTTTCTACTCTTGGATATGGGCAGCAATAGTCGGCTTGATTGCGGTCCTCTTGCCCTCAGCATTTGAGCGCATCTTGGATAATATAGCCCCCGCTAAATTCATTACCAGCAGCCTTGTACAGATCCTCCTACGATTTAACATCCTTACAGGGCAAACCATAAGAAGATCTGTCCAGAAGCTAAAGGAACAGGATAATTTCGACTGTCAACATTCCAAAGGATGGTGGGATATCGGCTTACAGGAAAAGCAGATAAATAGAAGATTAAGAATGTTGTATGAAGGGTTCAAACTGGAGATTGCCTGCTCCCACCGAGAGCCTGAGTTACTCCGCCATGATGTGGACATCTCTCCGGCTCAGAAGTTCTATCTGCTCGTGGCTTATGTAGGAAGAACACGCCTCAGAAGAGCCTTGGAGGAAAAACCATCTTCCCCTCCGCCGGGACAGGACTGGGATGGGACGGAAAGGAGAAGAGTGGTCGGCGTAAAGCACGACAGAAAATTCCCAGACCCTAATTCTTTTTATTCAAGAGTGTATGACAACGAAGAACTTAGAAAGAAGATCGCGAATGGCGAAGCTCCCGGCTTTCCTACTGAGCAACCCAAGAGATCCGAATTTTAAAACTTTGTTTCTCCTCACCTCTTCATCCCCCCCACCTGCCTCTCCAACCGCTTCCGGTGCCGGTTCTCGGGGTCCATCTGGACCAGGATCTTGAGCGCCAGCTCGGCCTTGGCCGTGTCGCCCTGCTCGATGAAGGCGTCCACCTGCCGGACCCCCTGCTCCAAGGCCTCCTGCCGGCGGGCGATCGCTTCCAGACGCTCCGACTCGGAAAACATGGCCGCGGAGCGCGGGCTCCCGGGTTGGGCCTCCCCCAGCTCCCGCGCCACCTCGCGGGCGGCGGACCAGTTGTGGTCCTCGATCGCCTGCCGGTAGCGGCGCTCGAAGACGGCCGTCTGCTCTTCCCTCTGGATGGCGGTCCGGGCCTCGGTCCACTGCTCGCGGTAGAAATCAAGCGTCACGCGGGGCACGTCCAGCTTCGCGAGAGCGTCCAGCTCCTCCTTGGCCTCGACCACCCGGTGGGCGGCCAGCAACTCCTCGAAGCGCCGCCGCCGCCGGTCGATCTCCTCCCCCTGCCGGCTCTCGCGCTCGGCCTCCTCCAACTCGTGGCTGAAGGTCTCGGCCCGCTGGCCCGTGGGATCGTTGCGGGCGACCGTCTCCAGCTCCCGCCGGGCGGCCTTGAAGTCCCGCTTCTCCAGGGCGGCCCGGCCGGCGGCCAGGGCGGCCTCCGCGCGCTTGCCCTTCTCGGCCTCCTCGGCGAGGAGCTCGAGCCAGCTCTCATAGTCGGCCCGCTTGGGATGGTCAGGCTGGATCTCCAGCAGCGTCTCCAGGGCGAGGCGGGCCAGGGGAAGCTGCTTCTTCTGAAGATAATTGGCGAGCACCTGCTCCGTCTCGGCCGCGCGGAGAGCCGCGGCTTGACGCTCCTGCGACTGGACCTCGTTCTGCCGCGCCTGAGTCTCCCGCTCGCGCATCTGGGCTTCCCGTTCCCGGGCCTGCGCCAGCCTCTCCTTGAGACGGTCAAGGCCCTGAGCCCGGGGAGCGGCGGCTTCGATCTGGGCCAGGAGCTTGCCGGCCTCCTCCAATCGGCCGGCGGCGAGGGCCGCTTCGACGCGCGAGAAATCCGCCGCGTTCTCCTGCACCCGCTTCGACGCCCGCTCGATCTGGGCCAGCAGGTCCAGGCGCTCGGCACGCGACAGCTCGCTGGAGCTGCGCCGGCGCGGCGGCTCCTGCGGGGCCGCCGGTGCCATCGGCGGCTCCATCGCCTGAGCCGCGGCCACGGCGGACATGGGGATCTCCCGCGTCTCGGCCGCGCTCATGGACTGGTCCACCCGCTCCAGGGCCTGGATGAAGGCGCGGGCATCCGGGAAACGCTGCTCCCGGTCGCGCTCCAGGGCACGGCGGACCACGCGATCCAGCTCGGCGGGCACCTCGATCCCGGCCTTCCGGCCGCGCAGGGACAGCGGGTCCTCCGAGAGCCGCTTGAAGATGAAGCCGTGCTGGTTCTCGGAATCGAACGGCGGCAGGCCCGTGATCATCTCGTAGAGCACCAGGCCGAACGAGTAGAGGTCGCTCCGGTGGTCGAGAGCCACCCCCGCGGGCACGCCGGCCTGCTCGGGCGAGCAGTACTGGAGCTTGCCCATGAACATGCCCACCTGGGTGATCTCGAAATTGGCGTCCGCCTCCAGCGTGCGGGCGAGCCCGAGGTCGATGATCTTCATCCGCAGGTTGCCGCCCTTGTCCTCGGTGATCATGAGGTTGTCCGGCGACAGGTCGCGGTGGATGACGCCCGTGGCGTGCACGGCGTCCAGCCCCTGGAGCGCCTGGATGCCGAGCCGCACGGCCACCGGCACGGAAAACGGCCCCTGGCGGCGGATGCGGTCGCCCACGTCCTGCCCCTGGATGTGCTCCCAGACCATGTAGAAGCTGCCGTCCGGCAGGGTCGAGAAGTCATAGAGGATGGCGACGTTGGGGTGCTTGATCTGGGTGGCGAGGCGGGCCTCGCGCATGAACCGCTTCTGCGCCGAGGGATCGGCCGCGAGGTCCTGGCGCAGGATCTTGACCACCCGCAGCTCCTGCAGGTGGACGTGGCGGACCAGGTACACCTCCCCCATGCCGCCGCTGCCCAGGCGCTGGACGATCTCGTACTTGCCGTCGAGGATGGACCCCGGCTCCCGCGAATGCAAAAGGCACCTCCGGTACTGATAAGCCGCCTATTGTAACCGCGAAAGGCCAGGGGCAGGAGAGGCCGAGAGGCCCATCAGAGCGGAATTGTCCCGCTGGCGTAGCGCCCCCTGGGACCGCCGGCATCCCTGCCGGCAACAACTCCGTCTTTCAAGCGCCACGTGTAGACTCTGGGCCATGGCC
>CAXTNS010000453.1:0-5938 GCA_964245465.1 uncultured Thermoanaerobaculia bacterium | reverse complement strand
TGAGGCGTTACTCGGACAGCCTCCTAGAGTCTCCGCGATCTCAGCGGTCTCCGCTCCCCCGAGGAGGACGCCTGCCGCCACGGCAACCTGGCGACCGTCCGGGGAGACGCTCAGGATCTGCCCAGCCTCGAAAGGCGAGGCGGCGACGCGTTCGACGAGGCCACCCTCCCGCGCCACCTTGTAGAGCGACGAGGCTGGTGGCGGACCAGGCTTCCGGCGGACGTCGCCGTAGAGCTCCTGCCAGCGGGCCTGGACCGCCGCGGATGCGGCATCGGGCGGGTCCGCGGCCAAGACGATGAAACCTGTACCATCCGGCAGCCAGTCGTACAGGTCGATACCGTTCGCGAAGCGGACCGGATCCGTCACCCTCCGCGGCTTCGAGCCAGAGGCTGTCGCCAACACGAAAAGCTGGAGCGCCTCGTCGGGAGCTGTTGAGGACAGGAAGGAAAGGGAGCGGCCATCGGGGGACCACCGCAAGGAATTGTAGGTGCCTGGATCTGCCCAGCGGGTGGGGCGGGCAGACTCTCCTGCCCCCGCCAGATCGATCCTCCAGACGGTGAATACCTCCCGGTCCTGCTCGAAGTCATTGCGGCGGGTGATGAAGGCCAGCCGGCTGCCATCCGGAGAGACCTGGACTTCGTCAAAGACGATTTCACCGAGAGAGGTGTCGACATTGCCCAAGTCGGCGTGGGCAACGGGCGCCAAGGTCAGCAGGAGAGCTGCGGCGAGAGCGGCTCGCATGAGATCTCCTTTCAAGCTTTGACGAACGTGCCGCGCTCCGGATCCTTGCGTACGCCTGGGAACGGCAGCACCCGGCCATGGGCCACGCAGTAGACGCCGGGAGGCAGGACACCGGTGGCGAAGACGGCCTCGGTGAGGTTCTGCAGGGCGTCGGACTGCTTCATCTCGAACGGCCGCATGGCCCCGGTGAGGACAATGGGAACGCAGGGCTTCTCCAGTTCGTCGTGGAGATGCTGGCCGGTGAGGGCGAGAGTATCAGTGCCATGGAGCACGACGATGCCCTTGGTCGTGGCTCCCTCCTCGCACGCGCCGGTCGCGCGCACGGCTTCGAGGATGCGGCTGCGGTCTGCCTCCGTCATCTCCAGGCTGTCCTTGCTCATCAGCTCGAAGACGTTGACCTCCGTCTCTTCAAGCCGAAGCTCGTCCAGCATCCGCCGGACGATGGAGCGGCGGTTGGCGAGCTCGCCCGTGTACTCGTCGTACGTCTTTTCGATGGTACCGCCGGTGGTGATGAGGGTGATCTTGCGCACGGGAGGGACTCTATCGCCCTCGGGGCTTCAGGGGGAGGGGGGAATGGATGGAGAGGTCAGAGAACCCGGAAGCCGAGGGCGCGGGCGATGTCGCCTTGACGACGATCGACGGTCAAGAAAGACAAGGGCGTCTCAATTCGCGGTCGAAGAAAAAGAGCACAGGAGAGATGCCAGAGATCGGAACCCTTGAGGTAACCCGTACCAAGGATGAGGTCGATCTCCTGAGTCAAACGGCGAGATGGGACAACCCAGCGAAACCATGCGAGAATATTCTTGATTCTCCCACCATCTCCAGCACGGGCCAAAGACGATCGCAACTCCGCCTCGATGAAAGGAGATGAGAAGAGCTTGTCATATCTGGAGAGCCGTTCCAGGATCTCATCAGACCCAGGCTCTCCCAGAGAAACAGCAACCAAGCAGGAGCTGTCAACGTAGGCGGATTTCAATCCCGAGATTCCAGGAACCGCGCCAAACCCCCAGGCTTGGGGGGATTTGTACGCCACAACTCCTCAAGCTCGCGGCGTACCTCTTCAAGGGAGGGCCGAGGCTCGGTAGCCGGAAGAATAATCCCTTCCTCTATCAGCTCGCGGAGCGGGTCATCAGGATCAACCGGTTCTCTGACGGCCCGGACTTCTGCCACATCCCGTCCCTCATCCGAAATGACGACTCTTTCGCCGTCCCGGACTTTCTGCAGGATCTCGCTCAGCCGCTCCTGGGCCTCTTTAACCGTGTAGGTCACAATGCTTGCCTCCCACTTGAGTCTACACCAAGTTGCCATGCGATAAAAGAGCATTTTTAGCGGATGGGAGCGCCAGGAAACGTCACCCGCAGCTCGTCTATCGAGACCGTCCTCCACTTCCCCGGCTCCAGATCCCCCAATTCCAGTCCGCCGAAGGAGACCCTCTTGAGCCGGATCACCTCATGCCCGGCGACGGCAAGCATCCTGCGAATCTCGCGGTTCTTCCCTTCCGTCAACTCGACGATCAGGTGGGTCTCCCGCTTGGAGCGCTTTCGGAGGGTGATGGAATGGGCCGCGAGAATCTCCCCGGAATCCTCGACCCCCTCCTCCAAACGGCGGGCCGTAGCATCGGACAGCTCGCCGCGGACGGTGACGACGTAGACGCGCGGGACTTCGTTTCCAGGATCGGTCACCCAGTCCGAGAAACGGGTGTCGTTGGTCATCAGGAGGAGCCCCGACGTGGCGGCGTCCAAGCGTCCAACGGGAACGACATGGGCGTCCAGACCTTCGAGGCAGCCATAGACGGTGGGCCTCCCTTGCGGGTCGTAGCGGGTGGTGACGATGCCGCGCGGCTTGTGGAGGAGGATCGTCAGGGGTGCAGCTCGCTGAACGGGACGGCCGTCGATCTCGATCCGTATACGCTCCGGTATGACCTCTTGCAATGGATCAGTCTCGGTTCCGCCGTCGACCACTACGCGGCCGGCGCGGATCAGATCCCGGGCCTCAGAGCGTGAGGCGAGACCGAGCTTGGAAAGCGCCCTCTCAAGGGAAACGTGGCCGGGCCTGCGCCGCTTTTCTTCCATCGCGGAGTATCCTACGCCGCGCATGGCATCCCCTTCGCGGAAAAGGACGTTGCGCCGATGGCTCCTCGGATTTCTCCTGATTGGGCTCGTCCTGAGCGTTTGGGCCTTCGGCGCCGAGCCGGCCTCTCTGCGCGTGCGCGAATATCCACTGAGAATTCCGGGGTGGCCTGCCGATCGGGCCGGGATACGGATCGCCTTGCTTTCCGACCTCCACGTAGGCTCGCCCTACAACGGCCTCGACAAGCTCGAAGAGGTCGTGGAGCGCGCCAACGCCGCCCGGCCGGACCTCGTGCTCATCCTGGGCGACCTCGTTATCCAAGGCGTGATCGGCGGACGGTTCGTGCCACCGGAGGAGATCGCTCCCGTGCTCGGACGGCTGCGGGCACCGCTCGGGGTCTGGGCGGTGCTGGGCAACCACGACCGGTGGCTCGATGCATCGCAGGTGACCGAGGCTCTCACGAAGGCCGGCATTCCGGTGGGCGAGGACGGCGCGGTGGAGATCTCGCGCGGCGGTCCGCCCTTCTGGCTGGTGGGGATCAGCGACTATTGGACCGCTCCACACGACATCCGGAAAGCACTGGCTCCGGTGCCGAGCGGCCATCCGGTGCTCGCCTTTACCCATAATCCGGACGTCTTTCCGGACGTCCCTGCCCGGGTGAGCCTCACTCTCGCGGGGCACACGCACGGAGGGCAGGTGTATTTTCCTGGGATTGGCCGGCTCGTGGTCCCCTCACGCTATGGCGAGCGCTATGCCATCGGCCACGTCGTGGAGGGTGGACGGCACCTGTTCGTGACGGCGGGAACCGGGATGAGCATCCTGCCGGTCCGCTTCCTGGTGCCGCCGGAGATCTCGATCGTACGGCTCGCGCCGCAGTTGCCCCCCGGAAAAGCGGCTCAGCCCTCGAGGACGGCGAGCGCGCGGTGAGCCACGGCCGGCACGGGGTCTCCGGCCAGGCGCGTCAGGGCCGCCAGATTCTCGGGATGCCGGAAGCGTCCCAGAACCTCGGCGGAGGTCAACCGGACCTGCCAGTCGGGATGCCCGGCGGCCTCACGGAAGGTCGCGTCGTCACCCGGCCCTGCGCAGGCGGCCAGGGCCTTGAAGGCGACGCGGGCTTCCGGGGCAGCCTCCAGAGAGCGCGCGGCATGCTGGAGAGCGGCGCGGGCCTCGGGACCACCCACGCGGCCCAGGCTCTCGAGGCCGGCCAGCCGCAGGTCTTCCCTCTCCAGGCAGCGGGCGAGCACGGGTACCGCCTCGCGGTCTCCCAGGGCGCCGAGAGCCCGCAGCAGGGGCTCGGAAGGCGCCGCGTCCGCTTGCGACCTGAGGACCGGCAGGAGGTTTCGGAACCCCCAGCGCACGGCGGCTTCAGCGGCCACGTCCGAGTAAAGCTCGGGCGCTTGCATCAGCCAGTCGTTCCAGGGCAGGTGAGCCGCGAGCCCCTCCAGGCCCAGGAGCCGTGAGACGACGTCCAGGCGTAGCGGCGGTTCGAGGTCCAGGAGGGCCCCAGTCACTTCGTCGATGGGACGGCCGAGGAGAGCTGAGAGCACGAGGCGATCCGTCTCCGCCATGTCCCGTCGTGCGGCGAGGGCTGCCTGCACCTCATCGCGGCGGGATTCGAGAGCGGGACCGAGGAGCTCCCGTGCGTCGGCAGGCAGATGGAGATACAGGTCGAGCAGCGCCTCTCCCAGGCCCGGCACCTGGACCTTCTCCAGGGCCTGGAGCAGGGGTGGCAGCAGGTCCCGGCGTTTCGCCGCTTCGCGCACCGCGGTGAGGAAGTCCTCCCCGGGCACATCCTCGGGGAAGCTCGCGGCGAGTTGGAGGCCCCAGGCCTGCGGCTCTCCGGTGATCGCGAGGAGCGGACCGAGGAGGTCTCGCCGGCGCGCGAGGGCGGCTGGGCGGCCCGCCGCAACCGGCCGGGAATCGGCCAGCGCCTCCAGGGCCGAGCCATCCCAGGGGCTCGGCCCCAGCACCAGCAGGCAGCGGGCGGCGGCGGTGCGCACCTCCGGAGAGCGGTCGTGGAGCCGCGCCGAGAGGGCCTCGCGCAGACCGCCCGGCAGCGTGTCGATCTCCTCGGGATGGGGCAGCCCTTCGAGCACGTGGGCGAGCAGACCGAGCATGGTCTCGTCGTCGATCTCCACGCCTCCCGCCGGCCAGTGGCTCGCCAGAGCCTGGAAGGCGGGTACGCCGCCGATCCGGGCCAGGGCTTCGGCGGCGACTGAGCCCACGAGGGGATCGGTCAACCGCTCGGCCAGATGGGGTACGGCCTCCGGAGACCTCAGGTCGCCCAAGGCCTGGACGGCGGCCATCTGGACCCAGAAATCCGTCTTCAGGAAGGGGAGCAGGAACGGAATGGACCGCGCGTCCCCCAGGTGTCCGATGGCGAGGATCGCCTCCTGCCGCACGTTGGGATTGGCGTGGCCCAGCACGGCATGGAGCGGCTCCAACGCCCGCGGATCGCGCAAGCGGTCGAGGATGAGGACCGCCTGGAGGACGACGTCGGGGTCGGAGTCCTGGAGCAGCCCCACCACCACCGGCAGGCTGCGGACGCCGCGCAGGCGGAAGATCTCGGAGCCCGCGTTGCGCAACGCCGCGTCCGCCGGGTCGCGCAGATACTCGGTCAGGCGGGAGTCCGGGAGGACGGAAGCGCCGATGCGCAGCACCTGCTCGCGGATTCCCGGGCTCGGGTTGCGTACGAGGCGCTCCACCGCTTCGACACGGTTGTCGACCGGCATCGCGGGGAGCCGCTCGAGGATCTCGACGCATTCATCCCAACTGGGAGACGGATTGCCTGCGGGTTGCATGCGAGCCGCCTAGGGAAGGGGCCCGGTGGCTCCCTTCCTGGCGGAAGGCTCCTTTCCAAGGTACGGGGGAAATTATACCCCCGAATCGTGGATCACGGGCAGGCCGCGAACGCGTCCGTGTCGATCATCGCGGGGGACAGGCGGCCGGCGGGGCTCTCGTACCGCTTCGCCTGCCCGGAGACGATGTCGGTCACCGTCAGGACGTAGTGGATGTCGGTCATGGCGGCGGAGTAGACCCAGTAGCGGCCGCTGCGGCCGCAGGCCTCCACCACCTTGACCATCAGCTCCCAGTTGTCGGCCTTGGCGAACGAGACGACCCCTGAATT
>CAXTNS010000452.1:0-5938 GCA_964245465.1 uncultured Thermoanaerobaculia bacterium | reverse complement strand
CGACCTGCTCGAGGACCGGGAGGAGGTCCTTCATGGAGCTGATCTTCTTCTCGTTCAGGAGGATCTTGGCGTTCTCAAGGACCGTCTCCATACGCTCGGCGTCGGTGACGAAGTAGGGCGACAGGTAGCCACGGTCGAACTGCATGCCCTCTACCACCTCAAGAGTGGTGTCGAGGCCTCGGGCCTCCTCGACAGTGATCACGCCGTCGTTGCCGACCTTCTCCATGGCCTCGGCTATGATGCGGCCGACCTCCTCGTCGTTGTTGGCCGAGATGCTGCCGATGTGGGCCACTCCGGAAGATGCCTCCGCCCTTTCGACCGCCGCCTGCAGACGGCCTAGAGCCTCAGAGGAAACCGCCCGAGCCAACTCCCCCAAACTCTCAGATGGGATTCCTTCCCGTGTACCTTCCGCCCAGAACCCCTCCGGAAGAGTATGTGAGGAATCGATTCGAAATTCTCGCAATCCTTGTGATTGAATGGGGATATGGAGTTCGTCGGCGAGAGCGCCCAGAGTGAGTAACGGACGCTCGCGGTCAACACGGTCGATGGAGATCGCTAGGGACGCGGACTCAACAGGCCGCGACAAACGATCGATCGCCTCGACCGCAGCCCTTACGGCCAACTCGATGCCTCGCTTGATCTCCATGGGGTTGGCGCGCCGGCGGTGACGTTCTTCGAGCCCTCGCGGTAGATCGCTTGGGCGAGAACGGTCGCAGTGGTAGTGCCGTCGCCAGCCACGTCCGAGGTCTTGGAGGCGACCTCGCGCACCATTTGGGCGCCCATGTTCTCGAGCGGATCCGAGAGCTCGATCTCCTTGGCGACGGTGACGCCGTCCTTAGTGATTGTCGGTGAGCCGAACTTCTTCTCGATGACTACGTTGCGGCCCTTGGGACCGAGAGTCACTTTGACCGCGTCGGCAAGCTTGTTGACGCCCCGGAGGATTGCAGCGCGTGCGTCCCCGGAGTAAGTAATTGTTTTTGCAGCCATTCAAGTCTCCCCCGCATTAGTCTCTAAGATCTGCCCCTATCAACCCAAAGTTAAAGAATTCGACCATACTCACGAACGAGACCTGATTATGAATGTAGTGGCCCTGTACCTTGCAGTCGAGTTGCCTCTCTGTCTCTATTTTCAGCAGATGGAAAAAATTTATCTCTTCTTGCGAATTATCTGAGGTCACAGCCACTAGATGGAAGCCCAGAGTCTTGAACCAAGGCTTATCAGGGCAACGCAATTTAGCTAAGAGGCGTATGTAGGCATCCTCAATATTGGTGCGGTTCTCGCCGGTGGTGATACGGGCATCGATAACCGCTCCCACAATCCGTGCCCACTCGTTATCGTCGCGCCTGAAAAGGAGATCCTGAGGATGGAGGAGGAGGCTCAGACGAACCCTGGTGAGGTACTTTTGGGCTGATGGTGGCTTGATCGCGAGACTTAGGACCTCCCTACTCAGATCTTCGAAGCAGGTGTCCCCACCCCAGGGGTTCCACTTGGCTGGATCGGGTCCGTCCAGCACGGGAAGAAAGGCCTCCTTCTCTATCATCAGCGTTGTTCTCCTGACAAGGTGTCCTTTTTGAGCTCGCCAAGCATACTTTCAAAAGAAGATTTGAGCCGTTCCCGCCTCGACATTAGATCCTCGTATGCGGTATCAAGCACCTCGGCCTTCAGACTATCTGCTGCCCTCTTCCAGACCTGTAGGAGTCGATACTCCTCCTCCAGTCTAAGGCAGCCCTGAAGCGTATCGGCATCCGTAGCAATGACCCGGAGAGCCTGTCCCAGCGCCCGGTGCTCCCCCTCTTGTAAGCGGCCGTCGAGAAGATCGCGCAAGAGACGAATAACGTTTTCCCGAGCGACCTGAAGGTTAGTCACTCCAGGCTCTTCGCTCTTCCAGAGAGAGGATGCCAGGAGAGCCGGAGTGAGTCCCGCCACCCCAAGGATGAGGTTGTGAAGTGTGAATGCCGGGTCGACTCCATTTCCAAGAACGAGTTCCGCGCGACCGGTGATCATCTGGAGCAACCCCCAGAGGAAGATATAGGCTAGGGTCAACATAATGTAGGTGCCGAAGAAGGGGCAGCGGGCCATCGGCCAAGTCAGGAACTGCGGGCGGACATGAACCCAGAATAGCACAGCGTTGAAGACTAGCACTAAGGCAAGGACCAGAACATAGCCAGCGAGCGTCGCCGGGACGTAGCCCAAACTGGGCGGCTTGCCACCCGCAACGCCTACGGCTGCGAGAGCAGGAAACACAGCGCCGCCGACAAGCCATGGAATCGCGTAGTGTCTGTTCGTGGGCCAGTATAACACCCTCCGCCAATCAATTCTGTGTTCAATAGGGTGTCTCGGGTCTCTCAAGGTCCGCCCCTTTCCCTGCCTGCGTCAAGTGCCACTCAATGGATCCCCACGGCGCAATCCTTCCCTTCGGTCACGCCAGCGTGGTCTCCCGCCGCGGCCAGCATCAGGACGGCGAGGTGCTCCTGTCTGGCATCGAGTCGTGCAGCGACTGCCATAATGGGAGCCGCCAGCCGCCCGGAGACGCGACGCTGACGCACGCGAGAAACGAATATGTCGGGTGCCATCGGCATTAGAGGTGGTCTCATAAACGCCTGAGCAAGATCAGAGCGAGGCCGAGTTGCACCATTCCCAGGAAGTTCTCAGCATGGTACTCGTAACGAATCCCGAGACGACGAAAGTTGTACAACCAAGCAAACAGTCGCTCGATCTGCCAGTGCCGCTTATACCGACACAGGCAACGACCATCCTGAATCTTCTTCCGGTTGCTCCGATTGGGAGCAATCATCTCAATCCCTCGCTCTAAGCCGGCTCTAGCCTGAAGGTCTGCCCCAAGTCCCGCACGACGTTCGCTGCCTCGTTCTCGTCAGCCACCGGGCCGTACCCCGCAATTACCAAATCGTAGTTGGTGGGGGTCGTTTTTGACGCTCCTCCCAGGTACAGACAGGCTTACTTGGATTGTCTCACACTTCGAGGATTACGCAAAAACGACAAGGCGGGGGTTGACTGCCGCGACCCTAAACACCATCCGCCCTGCCGTCGGAGACGGCCAAGCGATCCCTGGAGGTGGCTGCGGCCAGCGGGCACAGCCTCCTCTTTCTCAGACCGCCGGTTCGAGCAAGACCATGCTCGCCCGGTGCCTTCCCGCTCTCCTGCCGCCGCTCCTGCTAGCTGGGGAACGGCTTGCGTTCCACCAGTCGAGAGGCGGGACGGAGCCCTCACCTCCCCGGCTCTCCTCGTAAAATGGACCCTCGGACCCCTGAGATGCTGAGAAACGAGAACCTTTCGCAGACCTATAACGATGAGTCGGCTGGGAAGGGCTCCGCATGATGATGGGGCTCATCGTCCTCGCCTGCGGGGTCCAACTCTGGACCGCGCAACCGGCGCGTGCGCAGTACTACCAGACGACGGGTTCCAGTTCCCGTCGGCAGTTCAACAGCCTCTATTACCTGCGATATTGAAACCCCGGGCGCCTACCTGCGCCTCGACAGCCGGAGCCGGACCGCACCAAGGTGCTCAAGAATGCCTTCGAAGCTCCACAGGTGGATGGCCTCGACTTCGGTTTGAGCGGCCTATTCGCTTTCATCTCTACAACTTAGGCGGCCCAGGAGAGTCGGCGAAGTGCGTCCACAGCATGGACGAACTGAACCACTTGGCCCGGGTCTGGGGTTCGAACTGACGAATCTTTTAGAATCAAATAATTACGGCAGGGACTCGAAAGCAGCGTATGGATGCTCCGCGCTTCGGGGACCACTAGGGGGCCACTGGCGCACGTGCTTGCCCACGATTCCAGCCGTCCCGGCTGGTCCTGGTGTCCGCTCGTTCCATCTCTCCCTAAAGCACGACCGACGCCGCGTGGACGCCGGGATTCGACCTCCGTCTCCCGGAAGGGAGCGGACCACTAGATGGCCCGGCGGGGTGGTAGGAGCAGAGCTTCTACGGCCCCGATACTGATGGGGATAATGTCCTGGCTTCTTTGGCTTTCGTAGCATAATTAGCTGATTCTACTTGCTTTGGTTGATAACCTCGCAGGGTGAATATGCGCCATTCTCCGCCATTTTCCCGGGGCGAGCTGGCGATCGATCCCACCCGTCGCGCCCCCTGTGCGCGGGCGGCGAGAACAGAATATGATCAGCGTATGAATTCCTTCCCTCCCTTCCCCGCTGCCCCGCGCCGCGTCTCGCGTCGTGTATTTTGGATCGCCGCTTGCCTGGCCGCGACGCTCGCGGCGGGTCCGGCGGCTGCCGGCGACGATGTCTGGATCACCCTTGGCGCCGACGCGTTCGCCAGCGCGAGCAGTCTTTTCTTCTCGGGCGCCGAGGGCAAGCCGCTGCCGCGTCTCGGCGAGGCCAAGGGTGTGGTGCTCACCCGCGTGCCCCGCTCGGGCCTCGACGCGCTCAGCGCGCGGCTGCACGAGGATTTTCGGCGTTGCGGTGGGTTCATCGCTCACGAGAGCCTGGAGGAAGGTCTGGCGGAGCTCGCGCGCGTGTCTTCGGCCAGCCTCACGGTAGGCGGGGCCGGCTTCGCGATCGATCAACCCCAGTGGGTTCAGGAGGTGGCGGGCGCGGTCGAGGAGGCGCAGATCCTCAACACCATGACGGCCCTGTCGACGGGCTTCGCCAATCGCTACCACGCGCACCCCTCGGGCACCGCGGCGGTGAACTGGATTCGAGATCTCTGGACCGGCTACGCCGCGGGACGGCCAGGGGTGACCGTTGAGCTCGTCACGCACCCGAACACACCGCAACGCTCGGTGATCCTCAAGATCCCCGGCACCACGCTGGCGAACGAGGTGGTGATCCTGGGCGGCCACGTCGACTCGATCGCACCAGGGACTTCGAACCCCAACTTCTCGGCGCCGGGAGCCGACGACGACGCCTCGGGTATCGCCACGATCTCCGAGGTCGCCCGCGTCCTCCTGGCCTCGGACTTTCAACCGCAGCGCACGCTCCAGATCATCGGCTACGCCGCCGAGGAGGTAGGGTTGCGCGGCTCGACCAATCTGGCCGCCACGTATCAAGCCGCGGGCGTCAACGTGGTGGCGGTGCTCCAGCAGGACATGACGGACTACCACGGCTCGGACGAGGACGTGGCCTTCCTTACGGACTTTACCAACGTCAACCTCACGGCCTTCCTCGTCGACCTGCTCGAGACCTACCAGCCGGACCTCGACTGGACGACGACGGCTTGCGGCTACGCCTGTTCCGATCACGCCCCCTGGCACAACCGCGGCTACCCGGCGTCGTTAGCCGCCGAGGCCCGGATCGGCGAGGACAACCCTTGGATCCACACCACCAGCGACACCGTCGCGACCCTCGGCAACAGCGCGGCCCACGCCGTCAAGTTCGCGCGTCTCGCAGCCGCCTTCCTCGTCGAAACCGGACGCGACGGCCTGCCCTCCAACGAACTGTTCTCCGACGGCTTCGAAACAGGGGACACCGGCGCCTGGCAGACCGTGCCGTAGCCCTCCCGAGGCACGGCCCGCATTGCGGTAAGCTCTCGCAAATTCGCTTCAGGAGGTTGAGATGAGCCGGAAGACTCGTGTCTTCACTCGTTGGGCGTGCATCCTCTTCGCCTTTGCGGGCGCCGGCGTCGCGGGATCCAGCGAGCGAGGCAGGGATTCGGCTACGCTTGTAAAAGAAAGTAACAATGGCCTCCGTGGGGGGGGGACCCCCGCCAGAACCTAGCAGTCCTGTGACAAAGGAGAGCGACATGTCTTATCGCAGCTTCGTGCCCGCAGTAGTCGTGGCCCTCATTCTGGCAGGCAGCGCGTCCAGCGCCATTGCGGCTCAGGATGAGGCATCTTTCCTGCCGCTGGCTCTCACTCCGGTGGCAGAGTGCACCGCCAGCAGTCAGCTTGGTGTCCTGGCGGTGCCGGAGCCCATCTTCCTGTCCTGCTCGGCCCATGCCACCTGTAGAAACGGCTCATCGG
>CAXTNS010000451.1:0-5940 GCA_964245465.1 uncultured Thermoanaerobaculia bacterium | reverse complement strand
TTCTCACTCCGGACGACGGTGTTGCCATCCGCTGGTTCCGCTTCGACCGCGGCCAGAACGTGGAGTGGAAGGTCAACTCCGCCGGCCAGCCGGGCCTGGGGCTCACCGCCTCGACCTCGGCGTTCCAGGTCGCCATGGACGCCTGGAACTCTGATCCGGCCACCAACGTCAACTACGTCATCACGGGCACGACCTCCTCCAACAACGGCCTCTCCCGGTCGGACAGCATCAATTCCATCACCTTCGACGACCCCTTCCGGGACGATCCCGAGAATTCCGTCGAGGGGACGTTCGACTGCTCCGAGGGCGGCGTGATCGCCGTCGGCGGCCCGTACTTCTTCGAGTCGACGCGTACCTTCAACGGCAAGCGCTATCACGAGGCCGTGGAAGCCGACATCGTGACCAACGACGGCACGGAGTGCTTCTTCAAGAATCAGCCCAAGACGGCCGAGGAGGTCTTCGCGCACGAGCTCGGCCACACGCTGGGCCTGGGCCACTCCAAGACGCGCGACGCCCTGATGTTCGCCAGCGCCCATGCCGACGGCCGTGGCGCGCGGCTGACGGACGACGACCGGGCCGGCGTCGCCGAGCTCTACGGCAATGGTTTCGGCGGGGGCACGGGCGGCGGCCCGGCCAATCTCACGGCACCCGCCCGCTTCGCCGGCCGGGCCACCTCGCGGACCGAGGTCACCCTGACCTGGCGCGACAGGGCCACTGGCGAGGAGTCCTACTCGATCGAGATGAAGAAGCGGGGGACCCGCCAGTTCCAGGAGGTCCTGTCCGTGGACGCCAACTCCACCTCGGCGGTGGTGACCGGCCTCCTGCCGGGCACGACCTACTCCTTCCGGGTCCGCGCCGTGGGCAGCTCCGGCGTCTCCCCATACACGCGGGCGGTGACGATCACGACGCCGCGCTGAGGCAACGGGCCGCGGCCGGCCGATCGATCCGAGGGCGGGGACCACGCGTCTCCGCCTTTTTCTTTTTACAGGACATTCTGCGAAGATAAATGGCCCCGATGAACGCCTGGACGATCCTCGACCTGCTGCCCGGTTTCTACGTGCTCCTCCTGTCGGCGGGGCTCGCCTGGAGCCTGCGGCGCTGGTACGACCCGGTGCCGTGGCGCGTCCTGGCCACCTTCGGCCTGGTCCTGGTCCTGCTCCTGGGCCCGGTCCTCTTCGGCGGCGGCGTCCTTCTGCCGCTCGGCAACCTGCGCGGCTGCCTCCCTTTCAAGCACCTGCCGCCCGCCGAGCCTCCCAGCATCGGCCTCCATGCCGACCTCGTGCACCAGATCGCGCCGTGGTCCGTCGAGGTGCGCCGGACTCTGGGCGAGGGCCGCTGGCCGCTCTGGAACTCGCACGCCGGAGCCGGCATGCCGCTGATGGGCGATCCGCAGACCCAGGTCTTCCAGCCGTTGGTGATCGCGGCCTATCCGTTCCCCTATGACACGGCGGCGGGGATCACGGCGGCGCTCCGCGTGCTCGCCGCCCTGGTCTTCGGCTTCCTCCTGCTGCGCCGGCAGGGGCTGGGCGAGCCGGCGGCCCTGTGCGGCAGCCTCGCGTACGGGCTGGGAGGCTTCCTCCTGCTCTGGCTGGGCTGGCCCATGGCCAACTGCGTGGCCCTCCTGCCGGTGGTGCTCTATGCCATCGCCCGGTGCGATGATTGCGAAGAGGAGGGCCGTCCCCGCGACTTCCTCCTGCTCTTCCTGGCCACCGCCTCCCTCCTCCTGGGCGGCCACCCGGAGACCATGCTCTACGCGATGGGGTTCGCGGGCCTTTTCCTGCTCGACCGCGTGCGCCGGCGGGGACAGGACCGATGGCGCCTCCTCGTCCGCTGCGGCTTCGCCATGGCCCTCGCCGGCGCCGCCGTGGCACCCGTCTTCCTGACCGCCCTGGACTACCTGCCCAAGACCGAGCGGGCTTCCCTGGTGCGGCAGCACCTCACCATGGTCCCTCTGAGCCTGCTCTGGCAGGAGCTGATGAAGCCCGAGACCCTGGAAGCCTGGCGGATCCGGGCGGTGGGACGGCTGGTGGTCCTCGTGGCCCCCCGGGCGTACGGCGACCACGTCTTCTTCTGGGGCTTCGGCAACGTCATCGAGATCGCCGGCGGCTTCGTGGGCAGCGCCACCCTGCTGGCGGCCCTGCTGGCGCTCCTGCCGAAGGGCGGCGGGCGCCGTTTCCCCCAGGAGAGGCTGGCCCTGTTCGTGTTGATCGCCTGCCTGCTCCTGCTCGTCCAGCCTCCGGGGATCGACCGCATCCTGGGCCAGATCCCGCTCCTGGGCGCCGCGGCCATCCACCGCGGGCAGCGCCTGCTGCTCCTGGGCTCCTTCTGCATCGCCTTCCTGGCCGCCTGCGAGGTCGAGCGCCGGACGCGCGGAAACGATGTCTCCCGCTGGCCGGTCTTCGCCTGCGCGGCGGTGCTCGCGGGGCTCGTCACCTGGGGGTATCTCGCGAACCCGAACCCGCAGGACCCCAACCTCCTGGCCGGATATCGCAACACCCTGCTGGGAGCTCATCTGGCGGCGCTGGCCCTTGGCGCGGTCCTGCTGGTCTGGCGGCCAGGGAAACATGGAATCCAACGGGGGGTCCCCTGGCTCTTCTGCGGCCTCGTCGCGGCGGAACTGGTGCTGGTGCACGGTCCGGCCTTCACTCCGGCTCCCCGGCGCCTCGCCTATCCGGTGACCCCTCCGGTGCGGTTCCTCCTGGACCACCTGGGGCAGGACCGCATAGTCGGGCTGGGGCCGACCACGTTCCCGGCCAACTTTCCCCTGGTGTATGGGCTCAACGACGTGCGGATCGACAACCCATCCCTGCCCGCCGACTACTTCGACGTGACCCGGCCGATCCGGCGCCCGGTATCTCCCTTCTTCATCCGTCCCGGCCATCCTCTCTACAACCTGCTGGGGGTCCGCTACGTGATGACACGGCCGGGCGTCCCCCTCCCCTGGAAGCGGGTCCTCTCGCACGGCGCGGGGTGGATCTACGAGCGTCCGGGCCCGTTGCCAAGGCTCTTCCTCCCCGCCCGGGCGGTCTCCTACAGCGGCTGGGACTGGGTGGGCTGGATGGAGCGTAACCCCGACTTCGCCCGGCGTGCCCTGCTGCCGGCGAGCCCGGGAATGGAGCCGGGCTGGCAGTGGCAGGCACGCCGGCCCCGCAAATCGCGCCTCGACGTCTCCCTTCCCGAGCCTGCGCGTACTCACGCCCGGGGCTCCCTCGCCGAGATCCGGCTCCTCGCCTCCAACGTCTACCAGGACGGCCACTGGCGCCTCCTCGTCGACGGGAAGCCACGGCCCACCCTGACCGCCAACGGCCCGTTCGCCGCCGCCTGGCTGCCGCCGGGCGAGCACCGGATCGACCTCCTCTACCGGCCGCGGGTCTTCGTGCTGGGGTGCTTCCTCGCGGCCCTGGCGGGCGTGGCGGCGGTGATCTGGTGGGTGCCCATTCCCAAAGGGCCTGGGCCGTCGAAGCGGGTGGTATCCTCATCGCTGTCATGACGATGACGGTCGCCGCGCCGCCCGAGGTTCTCACCGAAACGGAACGCTCCTTGCAGTCTCAAGGGCGCGTGGTGCTGTGCCAGATCGTGCGCGCCGAGGGCTCGACCCCTGGCAAGACCGGCTGGAAGCTGCTGGCACGGCCCGACGGCACGTTCTTCGGCAACCTGGGCGGCGGCGCCTTCGAAGCGCTGGTCAAAGCCGACGCCCTCGAAAAGCTTCGGGCGGGCAAGGGAGTGGACTCCTCCGAGGTCAAGCGGTACTACCTCACCGAGGAGGCCACCCGGGGCGAGCCTACCGGCATGGTCTGCGGCGGCATGGCCGAGGTCTTCCTGGAAGTCCTGGTGGCCGCGCCCGTGCTGGCCATCTGCGGCGCCGGCCCCGTGGGCCAGGCCCTCGCCAGGGCGGCGGCCCTTGCGGGCTTCGAATGCCTGGTGGCGGACGACCGGCCGGAGTTCCAGCGGCCTGATCTGTTCCCGCCGGGCGTCCGGTTCGCCGAGGTCGATAGAGACTATCGGGGGGAGGGCGAGGACTTCCTCGCCGCCGTCCGTAACCGCGAGCTCTACGTGGCCGTCGTCTCCCGCTGCTGGGAGACCGACACGGCGGCGCTGGCGGCCGTGCTCCGCGGGTTATCGCCGGGGTCCACCGGCGTTCGCTATCTGGGGCTCATGGGCAGCCGCCGCAAGGTCGCGCGGGTGCGCGAAGAGCTCGCGGCGCAAGGGTTCGATCTTTCAAGCATCCGGCTGAAGGCGCCTATCGGATTGCCGATCGGCGGCGACAGCCCGGGCGAAATCGCCATCTCGATTCTGGCGGAGGTCATTGGTACACGTTATGAGAAGGTCAAGGCTGAGGACGATTAGCCGGATTCCGTCCCTTCTTCTGGGATTCCTCTTGTTCGTCACCGCCGTCCGTCCGGCTTCGGCCGCGGCGGGGGACTGGCGCTACCTGCCGATCTGGGGCGGCGACGTCCGGACGGTGGCCATCCATCCCGAAGACCCGGACCTCGTCTTCGCCGGCACCTCCGCCGGCCAGCTCTACGTCTCTAAAAACGGCGGCCGCACCTGGGCCAACGCCGGCCCCCACCTGCCCTTCCCCGGCTGGGTCGTGGGCGCCCTGCGGTTCGATCCCAATGAGCCCTCCCGCCTGTGGGCGGCCCTCTGGGGCATCTTCGGCGGCGGCCACGTGGCCATGTCCGACGACCTGGGCAAGACCTGGATCTCCCGCGGCGCCGGAGGCCTGCCCAACGAGCAGGTCTACACCCTCGCCCTGGTGCCGGGCCGGCCGGGCCGCATGTACGCCGGCACCCTGGGCGGCGTCTACGGCACCGAGGACGGCGGCCTCTCCTGGAAACAGTTGACGGGCGCTCTCGCCGAGGTCCAGAAGGTCACCAGCCTGTGGGTCGACGCCGACCAGCCGGACACCGTCATCGCCGGCACCTGGCGCCAGGCCTACCGCAGCGACGATGGCGGCAGGATCTGGAACGGCGTCTTCGAAGGCATGGTGCTCGACTCCGAGGTCTTCAGCCTCACCTCCGTCCCCGGCAAGCCGGGCGAGGTCTGGGCCAGCACCTGCGGCTGGGTCTACCAGACCAGGGACCGGGGCGGCAAATGGGAGCGCTTCAAGGAGGGCTTCCTGGAGCGCCGCACCACCAGCTTCGCCGCCCTGCCCAGCGGCCGCCTGCTCGCCGGCACCGTGGCCGGCCTCCACGTCTCGGACGACGGCGGCAAGACCTGGCGCCGGGTGGGCGACCCCGGCATCGCCGTGAACTCCATCGCCTGGCACCCCGCGCGTCCCGACCGGGTGATCCTCGGCACCGAAGGCGCGGGCGCCTGGATCTCAGAAGACGGCGGCGACACCCTCCGCCCCTCGGCCGCGGGCATGATCAACACCCGCATCTCCACCTTCGGCGTCGTGGGCGACGAGATCCTCGTGGGCGTGAGCCACGCCGGCCCCTTCTCCGGCCTCTACTCCTCGCGAGACGGCGGCAAGAGCTTCGGCAACTTCCAGTTCCTCCCCCCCGTGCTCGACCTGGCCTTCCACCAGGGCCGCCTCTTCGGGGCCACCGAGCAGGGGCTCTTCGAACGCCGCGGTGAGGGCTGGCACTGGGTGCGCGACCTCGGCACGGGCCGCGTCGAGCAGTTCATCTCCGACGGTCCGCGCCTCCTGGCCCGCACCCCCGAGTCTCTTTATGAGCTCAAGGGCAAGGTCTTCACCTCCAAACCCTTCAAGCACGGCATCCCCCGCTCGGCCGCCTTCCACGGCGGCGCCCTGTGGGTCACCGACGCCCAGGGCCTCTATCGCCTCACCGAGAAGGACAATCACACCATCCCTGCCCCCTTCCCGGGCGGCCGTCGCTTCCGCCGGGAAGACCTGCTCCTCCTCTGGGGACCCGGTGGCGCCTGCGCCCGCACCGGCGCCCCCATCACCCGCGGCACGCCCGCGGATGCCCGGTT
>CAXTNS010000450.1:0-5940 GCA_964245465.1 uncultured Thermoanaerobaculia bacterium | reverse complement strand
CCGCCGTACGGCGGCATCAGGGTGAAGTCATCGGCGTGCCGGACCCGCCCGGCGTAGGTGTCGAGGTCTCCGTTGAAGTACGCGTGAGCCGACTCCTGAAGGATGCGGGTCAGCTCGGCGAGGGTGTCGTCCAGGGTGCGGGTTTCGCGGGCGAGGGCAGCTCGTCCGGAAGAGCGCTCGCCACGAAGGTCCCCGCCCCCACCCGGCTCTCGAAGTACCCCTCCGCCAGGAGCTGCTCGAACGCGTTCAGGACCGGGATGCGCGAGATCTGGAGCTCCTGGGCGAGGCTGCGCGTCGAAGGCAGCCGCTGGCCGGCGCGCAACCGGCGGTCGAGGATCGCCTCGCGGTACCCCTCGTAGAGCTGGCGATAGAGCGGGGTGGCGGAGGCACGGTCGATCGCGATGACGGGGAGGATCCCGGGAGTCGCTCTCTTCACAGGACCTCGATGCATCTACCGGGCCGCCGGAACCGTGATCCGCCGCAGCGCGCCCCCTGTCGCGGCATAAAAGACACCGGGTTGGGCCGGATCGGGGGTGAGGCTGAAGAGGAATTCAGGGACTCCAGTTTCGGGGTCCTGAGTATCCCCGGACCCGAGCGGAACCCAGACCGCGCCGCCATCCGTGCTCCTCAGCAGCCCGTACCCCCGCGTGGCGGCATAGAGGGCTGTCCCGTCCACCAGCAGGTCGGCTACCGGCTCGGCGGTGATCCGGCGAAGACCGAAGCGGCTGGTCTGACGGAAGGTGTCCCCTCCGTCTTCGCTCGCGAGCAGGAGGTCGCCCTGGACGACATAAAGGGTCGCCGGCGGTCGGGGAGAGAGGGCCATGACCCTCGCGCCGGAGACGATGGGAGCCCAGGTCTTCCCGCCGTCGCGGCTGCGGTAGATCTGGCCCGTGGCGGGAGCCGGGTGCTTCTCCTCGGTTACGGCGGCATAGACGGTGTCCGGAGTCAACGGATCGGGCAGGATCTTTTCGATCGAGCGTTTGGCGCCTTCCTGCGACTGGCAGGAGAGGACCTCCGTCCAGGTGGTGCCGGCATCGGCCGTGCGCAGGACGCCGCAGTCGCCGGCCAGGACCGTGCTCCCGGAGAGCATCGCGAGGTGACGGGCGGCCGGCCCGGAGGCGCGCCAGTGATCGCCGCCGTCGGAGCTTTTGAACACTCCGAGCTCGCCAGCGGCATAGAGGGTCGCCGGGTGGGCCGGGTCACAGGCCAAGTCGCGGAGCACTCTCTTGCCTTCCCGCAGGAGCGAGGCCGCGAAGCTCGTCCAGGTGCGGCCGCCATCCCTGCTCTTGAAAGCCCGCCATCCCACCAGGGCGTACATCGTGGTGGGATCGTCCTGGGCGAAGCGGATCCGGCTCGTTTCGACCGGCCCCGCACCGCCGCGCAACCGGTACGGCCAGGTCTCGCCATGGTCGGTGCTGGCGGCCAGGTCGATGTCGCCCGTGGCGTAGACCGTGCTCCCCGCGGCCAGGATCCTGGCTCCCCCGTTGGGAGGCGAGTCCGCCATGAGGAGCCCCCCTGATCGCCAGGCCGTGCCGCCGTCCCGGCTGACCCGCACCTGAAAAGGCTCGTGGAGGCGGGAGCGGTACGCGGCATAGACGGTGGCGGAGTCCTCGGCATCCACGGCCACGGTGAGCAGCTCGAGGGTCCCGAATGGAGGATCGGCCTGCCGCCAGGTCGCTCCCCCGTCCGCGCTCGCGAAGAGGCCATAACTGCCGATCCCCACGTAGATTCTGGGCGGTTGCGAGGAGGAGACCGCCACGTCGGTGACCGCGATGGGCGCGCCTGCTGGCAGGCCTTCCTGGAGCGCCGTCCAGGTGGCTCCGCCGTCCACGCTGTGGAGCAGCTTGCCGTTGGGAGCCGCGGTCCCCACGTAGACCTCGGAGCTTCCCGGTCCGGCGGCGACGGCGTTCAGATAGGTCGCGGCATGAAGGACCCGCGTCCAGTGCCCACCCCGGTCCGTGCTTTTCCAGAGCTCCCGGGCCTCGGCGAGATAGAGCGTGTCCGGTCCTCCGCCAGGGACGAGGGCCAGCCGCAGCAGGGAGGACGTGGTGTCACGATTCAGGACCCCGTGCGTCGTCCAGGTCCTGCCGCGGTCGAGGCTGCCCAGGACCTCGACGCGGCCTTGCTTTTCGGAAGCGGCGTAGAGCTTCCCGGAAGGGCCGAGGGCGATCGAGAGGACGCGCCGGTTGGCCAGACCGTGCCCGGGCCCGCTCCAGCTCCGGCCCTGGTCGGCGCTCTGGAACACTCCGCCGATCTCGCAGGAGGCGTACAGGAGCCCCGATTCCGAGTCGGCTACCAAGCCCGTGATCCGGCCGTTGCCGGGCCCGAAGGGACTGGAATGAGGGACTGCCGGTGTGGCGCTGGCTGCCGTGACACCCAGAGCCGCGAGGATGCACGAGACGACGAGGGAGCGGATCGCTGAGCACCGCATGGAAAACCCTCCAGAGTGGAGAGATTCTAGCGCGGCTGTCTCCCCGGAAGAATTCAGCGGAAAAACCGCGCCGTGATCGTCTTCCCCCCCTCTTCCTCGCGGTACTCGACGCGGTCGGCGAAGCGGGCGACGGCTCCGAGGCCGGTGCCGAGGCCGCCGCGGCGCAGGAGGAGGGCGGGATCGATGGGACCCTGGTCGTCGTGGTGGTCGGTCATGGCGAGCTGGAGGTCGCGGATGGGGGGACCGACGTCCCGGGCTTCCACGGTGAGCTCGCCGCGGGGAGGCGCTTCCGGGTCGAGGGTGAGGACGACCTCGCCCCGGATGCCGTGCTTGACGATGTTCGAGGCCAGCTCGGAGACCACGATGGCGAGCTCTTCCGAACGCCGGGAGCCCAGACCGAGCTCCCGGGACAGACGCCGGGCCTGGCTGCTGACGGTCACGACGTCGGCACGTCCCCGGATGGGGAAGATCCTGCTTTGCACCAGCCCGACTCCTGTCTCGCGGGAAGGCTTCCGCAGTACTTCCCGCACTACTTTCCGCAATACTTTCCGCAATAGTGCGGGCTAGACCTCGGAGACCCGGTTGCGGGCGATGGCCGAGTGCTGCTGGACGACCAGTTGCTCGGTTTCCCGCAGATAGAGCTGCAGGGCATCGCGCAGGCTGCGCAGCGTACGCACCCCGGTCAGGTCGACTCCGATGTGGGTCAGGGTCTGGGCGATTCCCGGGTTGATGCCGCTGACGATGCACTCGGCGCCGAGCAGACGGACGGCGCGGGCCATCTTGATGAAGTGGTCGGCCGTCTTGGTGTCCATCACGTCGATGCCCGTGATGTCCACGATGGCCATGCGGGCCTGCTTGGAGACGATGGTCTCGAGGAGCGTCTCCGTCATCTCGGCGCTCCTCTGGCTGTCGACGATGCCGACGACGGGCAGGCAGAGCACGCCCGCCCAGACCTCGATGATGGGTGTCGAGAGCTCGCGGATGGCGGCCTGCTGCATCTCGATCGTCTCGAGCTTGCCTTCCAGATCGCGGTTGACGGCTTCCTGCTGGGCGAGCGCCCGGTTGAGCTCGGATTTGGCCTCGCCGAGCTCGCGGACGAAGATGGCGAAAGCCGTCTCCAACTCGGAGAACTCGTCTTTCTCCGTGTGGCGCTGGAGCAGCTCGAGGCAGGAGTCGAACTCGTCGACGCTCGCGTAGGAGAGCGCCTCGATCACCGACTGCAGGCGCTCGGAAGTGACCTTGACATGGTGCTGATCGCTCTGGGCCATTGTGTTTTTCCTTGCCATGCCCTTTATTTAGGGGCCTTCATTTTAATATTAAGTGAACATCTTGCGCCGGGTGGCGATCCAGTCCTGGGCTTCGTCCTCGGTGTCGAAGAACGAGACCGGGTTGAGGTTCGAGTCTCGGCGGAACAGGTTGATGGCGGTGATCACCAGCTTGGTGACCACCTTGGCCTTGAGCGGCGCCTTGATCACGGCCATGCCGCGCAAGGGGATCTCCTTCAACGTCTCGGCGACCGCCCGGCGCCCCTCGGGGGCGATGTTCTCCAGGTCCTCGGCGTCGATCAGGAAGAAGAGGAGGCTCTTCCCCTGAGACATCGCCACCTGGCGGCGGAGGAGCTCCAGCGAGTCTTCGGTGGTGGCGGCGCCGCCGAATTTCATGTAGATGATGTCCGGTTCCTCGAAACAGGTGATGTGCCGGCCGGCGATCAGGTTTGCCGGGTCCTTCCGAGCGTCGTAAGAATCGCGCGCAACAGCCATGAGATTTCCCTCCATTGAAAAACTGCCTTGTACAGCAAGCCTCACCGGCCGGCCGGAGCCGTTTCGGCGAGCAGGTCCGCGTCCCCGAAACCCAGGACGACGGCGGTCGCGTCGTCGTGATCCTTGCCCCAACTCTCGACGATGCGGCGGGCGACGGTCTCCGGCGGGCCCGGCAGGCAGGCTTTGAGGTTGCCGCGGGTCGAGATGCCGTCGCTCATCACGCAGTAGATGTCGCCCGGCTTCATGGTGAAGGGCATGACCTTGGAGGATCGCATGTTGTGCCCCACGATGCCCGCGAGGCAGAAGACGCTCGGGGCCTGTCCGGTGACCGCCTGCACCTCGATGTTGCCGATGCCGCAGAACTCTCCTTCCCCTCCCTCCTCGATCCTCAGGATGCCCACGGCGGCGCCGCGCGTGACGCGCAGCTCCTGGTGGCAGCGCTGCAGGATCGCGCCGACCGACAGGTCCACGCTCTCGCGGATCACCTCGACGGCGCGCTCGGCGGCCACGGACGATTCATAACCATGGCCGAGCCCGTCGATCACGGCGGCCAGGACGAAACTCTTGGATTGCTCGATCACGAAGCTGTCGCCGCAGATCGAGAGCCCCTTGTACGGGCGGCTGAAACCTCCGGTCTTCAACGTTCCCCCCGGAAGACGCACGTCACGGTGGTGCCGACGCCCGGACGCGTGTCGAGCTGGAAGTCGTCCACCAGCTTCTTGACCGCCACCAGCCCCTTGCCCATGCCGCGTTGTGATTTGTAGGTGCCGGCCCAGATCTCCTCGAGCTTGGCGGGCGGGATGCCCGGTCCCTGGTCCGAGGCGATGATCTGGAGCCCCGCGACGCCCCGCTCGTCCTTGAGCGAGCGCAGCTCGACGGTGCCCTTGCCGGCATAGAACACGATGTTGCGGGCGAGCTCCGAGACCGCGGTGGCGACCTTGACGGAGGAGAACTTGGACAGGCCGATGCGCACCGCTTCCGACCACGCTTCGAGGCGGGCGGTGGCGATGTCCTTCTCCTGCTCGATGGCCAGCTTCTTGGGCGCGGCCATCGCCGGGGCCTGGGTGGCCGCCGCCGATCCGATCGCCGATCCGGAGCCCGGGTTCAGGGCCTTGGCGCAGGCGGCGATGAGCTGCGCGCTGTTGCTGCGCGCGAACAGCCGTATGGAGTTCTCGAGCTCCTGCAGGATGGTGGCGCGGTCGCTCGCCGTCAACTGGATGACGGGTGTCGTGGCGAGACCCCCCAGGCGGTTGAAGATGCTCCGCTGGGTGATCGACGAGATCGTCCCCGAGAGGATCGCTCCGATCTCCTTCTCGACCGTCTTCATTGCAGAAGCTCGAGCCGCTCCAGCGCCAGGTCGAGATTCAGGGCCGTGTTCACGGAATCCAGCTCGACTCCCATCTCGATCAGCGTCATGGCGACCGCCGGCCGGATCCCCACGATGTAGCATTCGGCGCCCATGAAGCGCACGGACTTGCCGATGTCGTTCAGGATGCGGGTGATGTAGCTGTCGATGATTTCGACGGCCGAGACGTCGAGGATGACGCCGCGGGCGTTGACGGTGCGCACACGGTCCATCAGCGAGGCCTGGAGGTCCAGGGCGAGACGGTCGTGCAGCTCGGTCTGGATGCTCACCAGAAGGCAATTGCGAATCTGGATGATCGGTAGCTCTTGCTCCACGGGCGCTCCCATCCTCGTAGGTCCGCGATGCGGCCGGCGTTCAAGTCAGGCCAGGGACCAAAGACGGGG
>CAXTNS010000449.1:0-5940 GCA_964245465.1 uncultured Thermoanaerobaculia bacterium | reverse complement strand
GGAACAACTGGGGCAATTGGGGCAACTGGGGCAACTTTTAGAGGCTATGGACAAGCGGGTGAAGGAGCACGGCATCGAGCTTCTGGTGATTCAGCCGACGCCGTTTTGTAACCTGGATTGCTCCTACTGTTACCTGCCTCACCGAGGCTCGACTCGGCGCATCTCCCCGGAGGTGCTGCGGCGCACGTTCGAGCGGGTCTTCGCGAGCCGCTGGGCGCGCGGCCCCCTCACAGTGGTTTGGCACGCCGGAGAGCCCCTGGTTTTGCCCTTGGACTTCTATCGTGGTGCCTTCGCGCTCGCCGGCGAGCTCAATACCGCCGGCCTGGACCTCAGCCATTCCTTCCAGACGAACGGTACCCTGATTGACGCATCCTGGTGCGATCTCATCGCCCGTCACCGCGTGCGGATCGGCGTGAGTGTGGATGGCCCCGCCGCCTTCCACGACACGCACCGTAAGACCCGGACCGGCCAGGGTACCCACGACAGGGTGATGCGCGGGATCCATTGCCTGCAAGAGCACGGGGTAGAGTTTCACGTCATCTCCGTCCTCACCCAGGAAAGCCTCGATCATCCAGACGATCTCTTCCGGTTCTATGTCGAGAACGGAATCCGGCGCGTGGGCTTCAACATCGAAGAGATCGAAGGGATCAACACTTCGAGCTCTCTCAGGGCCGAGAGGGCTTCAGAGCAGGTCCGCTCCTTCTTCACAAGATTTCTGGAACTGACTCTGGCATCGAGAGGGCAGCTTGAGGTGCGCGAGCTCGCCGGCTTGGGGAAGCTCATTCTGGAGGGCTCCGGCCTCGCCGAGCGGAACCAGGAGAACACCCCAATGCAGATTCTCAACGTCGATTGGAAAGGGAACTTCTCGACGTTCTCTCCCGAGCTGCTGGGCGTCGAGAGTGGCCCGTATGGCGATTTCCTTCTGGGCAACGTTCTGCACGACGACCTGGATGCAGTGGAGAGCACTGCGAAGTTCCGTCACCTCTCCAGCGAAGTTGAAGCCGGCATTGCCGAGTGCCGCAGGACATGCGAGTACTTCGGCGTCTGCGGCGGTGGGTCGCCTTCCAACAAGTACTTCGAAACGGAGTCCCTCCGCTCCACGGAGACCCTGCATTGCCGGTTGTCGAAGAAGGCCATCACGGAGGTCGTGCTGGCGAGCCTCGAGACCTCGCTCGATCTCACGCGGCCTGTTGTTTGATCTACCCTGCCGCCAAGCCGTGCTTCTGCATCCTGTAATAAAGCTGCGAACGCGTGATGCCGAGCAGGCGGGCCGCCCGTGAACGGTTGCTGCCCGCCTCTTCGAGGGCCTTGGCGATCAGGTCGCGTTCTACGACTTCCAGATTTACGCCGCCGGGCGGGAAGGCGTCGGGGCTTTCGGGATGCGCGGGCGCCGCGGCGGGCTGTCCCAGGGCAATGGGCAGGTGTTCGAGGGTGATCAGGCCGCCGTCGCAGAGGATGGTGGCCCTTTCGAGAGCGTTTCGCAACTCGCGGACGTTGCCGGGCCAGGGGTAGGAGAGCAGGGCTTCGTGGGCCTGGCGGGAGATGCCCGCGGCGGGACGGCCCACGGAGGGGCCCACCTCTTCCAGGAAGGCCTCGGCCAGGGGCAGGATGTCCTCGCGCCGCTCGCGCAGCGGGGGCAGGCGGATCTCGAAGACGCTCAGGCGGTAGAAGAGGTCTTCGCGGAACTCGCCGCGCGCGATGGCCGCCGCGAGGTCGCGGTTGGTGGCCGCCACCACGCGCACGTCGGCCCTGACCGGGCGCGTAGCGCCCAAGCGCTGGAATTCGCGCTCCTGGAGGACGCGCAGGAGCTTGGCCTGCACGGCCGGGCTCATCTCTCCCACCTCGTCGAGAAAGAGCGTGCCCCCGGCGGCCTGCTCGATGCGGCCGGGATGAGCGGTGAGCGCGCCCGTGAACGCGCCCCTCTCGTGGCCGAACAGCTCGGATTCGAGGAGCGTCTCGGGCAGGGCGGCGCAGTTGAGCGCCACGAAGGGGCCTTTGGACCGGCGGGAGCCGCGGTGGATGAAGCGGGCCACGACTTCCTTGCCGGTGCCGGATTCGCCCGTGAGGAGGACGGTGGTCTCGGTGGCCGCCACCTTCGCCGCCTGGGTGAGGACGTCCTTCCACCGCTTCGATTCGCCGAGGACGCGGTGGTAGCCCCGCGTGGCTTCGAGCTCGTCGCGGAGGGCCTGCACGCGCTCTTCGAGATGCGTGGCCCGCTCGCGGGCCTCGGACGCCTGGCGCTGCTCTTCGGCCAGGCGCTGGTGCGAGAGGGCGAGGCTCACGTGATCGCCCACCCGGCGGGCCACCACGACGTCTTCTTCGGTATATCGGCCGGGAGTCTTCGAGAAGAAGATCAGCGCGCCGATGAACCCGCCGTCGAGGCGCAGGGGGATCTTGAGCAGCGCGCGGACGCCGAGCTTGCGGCACTTGTGGCAGCGCTCGGGCTGGGTGTCCGCCTCAGCCTCGACGTCGGGGATCACCACGGGCTCCAGGCCGAAGTGCTGCAGGTCCTTTTCGGCCACGGGCATGGGCTGCCAGAGCTCGGGCACGGACTCGCCGGAGAGGGCGTCGACCGTCATCACGCGCCGGTCCTCGCTCAGGGAGGAGAGGACCAGGAGGTCGTGGGCCAGGACGGGCTTCACCACGGTCGAGACCTGGTTGAAGATCTCGCGGATGTCGAGCACGTTGGCCATCATGGGGAGCAGGGCGTCGATGGCGTCCAGCCGGCGGCGGCGCTCGGCGTCCAGGGTCCACAGCCGCTCGTGCTCCAGGGCCAGGACCAGGAGGTCGGCGATGGGCTGGAGGGCGGCCTCGTGTTCGGCCGTGAAGACGCCCGGACGCCGGGCCCCCACCATGACGTAGCCTTCGAGCTGCTCGCCCCTGAGGAGGGGCACGGAGAGGCCCGAGCGCATGCCCTGCTGCTGGATGCGACGATCCATGGCGAAGGTGAGGTCCAGCATCCGCAGGACGTCGTCGATCCGCTTGGTTTTGTCGAGGAATGGCCGGGTCGCCGGGGAGAAGTCCTCCAGGCGGATCGTCTGGGGCGGGTCCATCTCCGTGCCGGTGATCGAGTAGAGCTCCAGCGTGCCCTGCTCCTTGACGCGCACCACGCCCATCCGGTCGAACGGCAGGACGGTGGCCGCGGCTTCGGCCACGCGAGTGAAGACCTCCCGGAGCTCCAGGGTCCCGGAGACCACGCGCACGATGCGGCGGAGGGCGTCGACGAGGGGATCGGGGGTGTCCGCCTCGACTTCAGCCGGCCAGAGAGCCCTCAGGACCTGGGTCATTGAAGCAGAGCCTCCATCGGGCATCTTATCAGACCCCCCGAGGGTAGAATCATGACCATGATCCGCCTTCTTATCCTGTCCCTGGCCCTGCTGTCCACAGCCCCAAAGATCGAGGACGTCTCCGTCACTGTCCTCCCCATGCCCGTCTTCGACCGCCCGATTTCCAAGGCCGAAGGAAAGGGGATGCTCGCCGCCGTCAGCACCAAGGCGAACCAGATCACGGACGAGACGGAGTGGTTCGAGAAAAACGCCCTGGAACTGGAGAAGTTCGATCCCGAGAACCTGCCGGCGGACATCCCGGCGACCTTCAAGGGGCTGCCCTTGAACCAGTCGCTCTACGGGCGGGGGAACACTCTCCTCCTCTACGGCAAGGACGGGTCCGGCGCGCGCTACGTGATGGCCATGGACAGCAAGACCGGCGCCTTCCCATGGGCCTTCGACTTCGTCAACTTCCTCGCCGCTCCGGGCGGGTCCGACGAATTCACGGAACAGCCGGTGACCTGGGCGGTGGAGGAGGGGGGCGTGCTCTACGTCTCCAACGGCCACCGCACCTACGCCTCCTCCTCGAAGGGGAAGAACGCCTATCTGACGGCGATCGACGTCAAGAAGGGGAAGATCCTCTGGCGCAGCCAGCCCCTGGTGGCCAACGCCAACACCTTCGAGGTGCTGGACAATGGGATCGTCACCGGCTACGGTTTCACCCGCGAGCCGGACTTCCTCTATCTTCTCGACAGGAAGACGGGCGAGGTGATGGCGCGGGAGAAGGTGAAGAGCGGTCCGGAGTACGTCCTGGCCCGGGACGGCAAGCTCTACGTCCGGTGCTATGACACGGACTATGTCTTCGAGGTCAGGAAAAAGTAGACGGTTGAATTTGAAAGGAGACTCCGCATGAAGAAGACGATCTCAAGGCTGAAGCTTCACCGGGAGACCCTGCTCCGGCTGGACGAGGCCCAGATGCAGGGAGTGGTGGGAAACGCTCCCAATCAGTCCCTCCAGGCCTCCCGTTGTGATACCTGCGGAATCGCGTGCACGGTCTACACCTGCCCGGCCCGCACCTGCGGCCCGGAGGCCTGACCTTTTTACCCGGATCTCGGCTGGTGGGCGTCAAGCTCGGCCACCAGCCGCTTCGGGGCAATCGTGCGGTAGGCATCCACCACCAGATCAGCGATCTGGTCCCAATCGATCTCCCCCACATCCAGATGCACTGCGATCCAACCCCGGTGACCCACGTAGGGCGGGACGAAGAAGCGCTCGGGGTCCGCGGTGACGAGCGCCTCCTGGGCGCCGTCCGGCGCGGCGCACCAGAACGCCAGGACGTCGTTGTGGTGGTGGTTGGCGTACATGGCGAACGTCTTCTTGCCGCGGATGAACCAGGTGGGCTCGCCGTGGCTGAGCCGCTCCGTGGTCTCCGGCAGGGCGAGGCACAGCTTGCGCAGGTTGTCCAAAGGATCTTCGGTCATGGCCTATTCTGCCCCGAGTTGCTCGGCCAGGGCGCGACCCGTTCCGTGAGGGAGATGGTTCCTGGGCGCAGGGTCTGAATGAGCTCCCGCGCCTGCAATTCCCGAGGACCGTCATCGCCGATCACCGAGCCATCCAGGAACCAGAAGAGACAGCCGCCTGCGGTCTGTGGACGGGTCAGCTCGGAGCCGCCATACACCTTCAGCAGGACCTCGCGGGCGGCTTCTCCCAGGGTTTCCTCTACCGGCATGGCTTTAGTGTATCCTGAGGCCCACTCTGAAAGGAGAGCACCCATGGTGAAGGTAGCGCTTTTCGTTCGCCTCGAAGCCAAGCCCGGGAAGGAAGCTGAAGTGGAAGCTTTCCTCAAGTCAGGCCTCCCGCTGGTTGAACAGGAGCCCGCCACCACGGCTTGGTTCGGCATCCGTCTGGGACCCACCACGTTCGGCATCTTCGACGCGTTCCCGGACGACTCCGGCCGCGACGCCCACCTCTCGGGCCAGGTCGCGGCGGCGCTGATGGCGAAGGCTCCGGATCTGCTGGCGCAGCCGCCTTCGATCGAAAAGGCGGACGTCCTCGCGTCCAAGCTCCCGATGTGATCAATTGTTCTTGGCCATGAGCTTTGAGCAGAGGCTCCGCGATCTCCATATCGAGCTTCCCGTGCCGAGCACACCGGGCGCCAACTACGTCCAGTTCGTACGCACAGGAAACCTGATCTTTCTGACCGGTCAATTATCGCAATGGAACGGAGAGCGCCGGTTCATCGGCAAGCTCGGCCGTGAATTCGGCGTCGAAGAGGGCCGGCAGGCCGCACGATTGTGCGCGTTGAATCTCATCGCTCACCTGCGCACGGCTTTGGACGGCGATCTCGATCGCGCCGTGCGTTGCGTCCGGGTCGCCGGCTACGTCAATTCCACGCCTGATTTCACGGGGCAATCCCAGGTGATCAACGGCGCGTCCGACCTCTTCGTGGAGATTTTCGGAGAAGCCGGCCGGCACACGCGGATGGCGATCGGAGTGAGTGCATTGCCCTATGACGTGGCGGTGGAGGTGGAGGCGGTGTTCGAGGTCTCGGCGGACGGCTGACGGTCTTCTTGCAGATTCCTTACGGTTATGCAGACGAAGTCGAAATCACGGACTACCACTAAATCTCCACGCGGCAAGAAGGAAACTCCGCGTCGAGAACGGCTGGTGGAGC
>CAXTNS010000448.1:0-5958 GCA_964245465.1 uncultured Thermoanaerobaculia bacterium | reverse complement strand
GGCCGAGGCCAATTCTCCGGGCGCTTTCACCGCGTGGAAGGCCGTCACCCTGCCCGACGGCACCAAGGCTGAGATCGGCGGGCTCGATCCGCTGGCCGAGATCACCCCGCCCATGGCCGTGCTGAAGCCCGCTCTCGCGGCCCACACCGAGACGGTGCTCGACCTCGCGGGCAAGCTGCCCAGGGTCGAAATCCTCTCCCTGGATGTCACGCCCCTCGGCGGCGGCATCTACCGCGTCAAGGCCGTGGCCGGCAACCGCGGGTACCTGGCGACCCACACCAAGCAGTCCGCCCGCGCCCAGGTCCACATCCCCGTGCGCCTCTCGCTCCAGACGGGCAAGGACGTGGAGCTGGTGACCGGCTATCCCTTCGTCACCGCCGACCGCCTCGAAGGCACCACCGGCACCCTGACGGGCGAGTGGCTCGTCAAGGCCCAGCCCGGAGCGGAGATCGCCGTGAAAGTGATCACCGACAACGCCGGTTCCGATCAGAAAACCACCAACGTCCGGAAGGGAGCTTGACCACCATGAGACCGCGCACGGCAAAACTGATCGTTGGAGCCCTGGCGCTCCTCGCGGCGGCCTCTCCGTCCCTGCTGCGGGCCGCGGAGCCTATCAAAACCCAAGGAAATCCGCCGGAGGTGGCCTTCAACAAGCTGCATACCTACGAGGAGATCGTCGAGATCCTCAAGGGTTATACCGCGGCCTATCCCAAGTGGACGAAGCTCGAGAGCATCGGCAAGAGCATCCAGGGGCGCGACCTCTGGATGATCACGATCAACAACCCCGCGACCGGCCCCGAGTCGGCGAAACCCGCGATGTACATCGACGGCAACACCCACGCCAACGAGGTCCAGGGCGCCGAGGCCGCGTTCTACACCGTGGACTATCTCCTCGAGAATTACGGCCGGCTGCCGCGGGTGACCGAGATGATGGACCGCTCCGTCTTCTACGTGCTGCCGGTGGTCAACCCCGATGGCCGCGCCCTGTGGTTCAAGGGTCCTTCCGACGCCGACTTCCCCCGCACCGTCATGGTGCCGGTGGACGACGACCGCGACGGCAAATTCGACGAGGACGGCTTCGACGACGTGGACGGCGACGGCTACATCACCACCATGCGCAAGAAGGTCACCATGGGCCAGGGCACCCACCGGCTCGATCCCAAGGACCCGCGCCTGCTGGTGGAGGTCCAGCCCGGCGCGCTCGGCGCCTGGATCGAGCTCGGCAACGAAGGGTTCGACAACGACGGCGACGGCCGCGTCAACGAGGATACCGTCGGCTACGTCGATCCCAACCGCACCTGGGGCTTCTCCTGGGAGCCCGAGTACGTGCAGGCCGGCGCGGGCAAATACCCGCTGGCCATTCCGGAGACGCGGGCCATCGCCACCTGGGCGCTGGCGCATCCCAATGTGATCGTCATCCAGAGCTACCACAACAACGGCCAGATGATCCTGCGCGGCCCCGGCGCCAAGGCCGATCCGCCGTACCCGGCCCAGGACATCAAGGTCTACGACCTCCTGGGCAAGGAGGGCGAGAAGCTCCTGCCGGGCTACCGCTACCTGATCACCTGGAAGGACCTCTACACCGTCCATGGCGGCACGACCGATCACTTTTACAACGTCATGGGCGCCATGGCCTTCACCAATGAGATGTACAACCCGCCGGCCGACTTCGACAAGAACGGCGAGGTCAGCCCGGCGGAGATGATGAAGTTCAACGACCTCCTCTCCATGGGCCGGCAGTGGGTGGACTGGAAGCCTTACAACCATCCGCAGTACGGTCCCATCGAGGTCGGAGGCTTCAAGCGCGACGTGGGCCGCGTGCCCGAGGGCTGGGCGCTGGAGGACGAGACGCACAGGAGCAACGCCTTCATGCTGTTCAACGCCTATCACCTTCCGCACCTCTCGATCGGCGAGGCCACGGTGAAGCCCATGGGCAAAGACCTCTGGAAAGTCCAGGTGCCCGTGCTCAACGACCGGGCGATCCCCTCGATGACCGCCGTGGCGGCGAACAACAAGCTCCACCGCCAGGACCTCGCCACCATTACCGGCGCGAAGGTGCTGTCGAGCGGCATCGTCGACGACCCGTTCCTCGACAAGATCAACCTCCAGGAACACCGGCCCGAGCGCCTCATGGTGCCCGGCGTCGGGGGCATGTCGACGCGCACCCTCTTCTTCTTGGTCCAGGGAGAGGGTGAGATCACCGTCAACTACGACAGCCTGAAGGGGGGCAAGGTCTCGAAGAAGATCGCGCTTCGCGAGACGGAGATGAAGAAGGCGGGGATGTAGGAGGGAAAGCCTCGTTCCCCACTCTTCTTGTCTTGAACGAGGAGGGAGGAGGACGTTCCCTCCTCTCGAGGTCAGCGTGAGAGCGGGGAATGAATCGTTCCCTCCTCTTCAGACCCTGAAAAGGCCGTAAACGTCTTGTTCCCTCCTCTTTCGTTTCCGATCGAGGAGGGAATGAAACGTTCCCCTCTACGGCACCTCTCGTAGGATGGGGAATACCTCGTTTCCTCTTCCTCATGCCTGCCGATGAGAGGGGAACGAAGCATTCCCCGGCCCATCGAGAACGAAAGGGTGGGGAACGTCGCATTCCCCACCCTTCTGAAGCATTCCCTCCGGGGAACGCCGTCCCGTCAGGGCTTCGTGGGCTCGGCGATGCGCTCTTTGTCGAGCAGCTCCCTGTACATCTTCTCTCGACGGTCGATGAAGGCGCGATATCCCTGGGGATCGACGAAGGGGTTCTCCTTCGCGCCGGCCCGCAGCTTCTCCGCCTTGCCCAGGCCGTCGAAAAAGGAAGCGTGCGTGGCGAGGAAGACGTCGCACGGCAGGGATTTGAGGACGCGGAAGGTCTTCGCGTAGTCGTCCCCGACGTTTGGATACGACGGCATGCCTTTCAGCACCGTCCCGGGGTTGATCGTGGGGCTGCCCATGACGACGACGTCGTACGTCCTGTCCCCCTCCTTCGTCTTCATCGTCCACGTGGTGTTGCCCTTGGTGTGGCCCGGCGTCAGGTGGGCCGTCAGCGTCGTGCCACCCAGAGTGACCGTATCTCCATCTTTCAGGAGACGGTCCGCCTGAACCGGCTTGAAGCGGAACTTGTCGCCGAAGAGATAGTCCCCCTTGCCGCCGCTGGCGAGGAGCGCGGCGTCCGCCTCGCTCACGGCGAGCTGCGCACCCGTCAAAGCCTTCAAATCCGCGAGGCCGCCCACGTGATCGAAATGAGCGTGGCCGATGAGGAGGATCTTGACGTCCTCGACCTTGAACCCCAGTTTCTTCACGTTGTCCCGGATGATCGGCACCGTCTCCTCGAAACCGGCGTCGAGGATGACGTGGCCCTCCGGCGTGGCGATCAGGTACGAGGCGATGTCGCTGGCGCCCACATAATAAAGGTTGCCGATGATGTGGTAGGGCTCGACGGGCTGGTTCCAGGAACGGGAGGTGGGGTCGGCCTGGGCCTCGACGAACACCGGAGCAGCGAAGGCGAGAGCGATCCCCAAAAGAAACGTTTTCATCAATCTCCTCACAGCCGGAAATGATCCGCCCGCCAGTTGCGGATCCTCTTCTTGATCTCGTTCGAATCCTTGATCCCCCCGTCCAGCACGGCGCGGGTCAGCTCGGGCAGCTCCTCGTCGGTCGCGAAGCGGAGGGCGAGGAGCTGGCCGCGGCGCAGCTCGCCGATGCGGGCCTTGAGGTCCGGCGGGAGAAGCCTCTCCATGCGGAGAGTCTCTTCGAGACGGATCACCCGGTCCTGGGCCTGGAGCGGAAAGGTTCGGGTGTAGAAGACGATCAGGCCCAGGGCGAGAGCCACCGCCACCGCGAACAGGCGATCGGGCAAGGGCACGCCTGGGATCGGCCAGATCAGGCGGTACAGCGTCCAAAAGAGGTTGACCGTCACGATCCCGATCGTGAGGTAGTGGTACCCCGGGACGAACTTGCGGTGGTTCGCGTACTTCTGCTCGGTAGGCTCAGCCATGGGCGCCTCCAGAGGGGTTGATTATCGCTTGTCGCCGAACAGGCCGCCGAGGAGGCCGCCGCCCATGCGGGCGATGTCGTCCAGGGGGTTGCCGTCGCCGTCCACGTCGAGCATGCTGGCGAGGCCGCCCATGCCGGACGGGGCTGCCGCCGCGGCTTTCTCGTGCTCGGAGGAGAGGATGCTGCCGAGGATGCCAGGGTCGAATCCTCCACGCTGCTGGCGCGATCGGCCGAGGGCGCCCATGATCAGGGGGGCCAGCAGGGCCAGGAGCTTGGCGGCGGTGCTCATGTCGATGCCGCTCGCTTTGGCGAGGTTTCCGGCGGCGTTGTCCCGCCGTCCGCCCAGGATGTGGCCCAGGATGGCCTCGCCCATGCCGGAAGCCGCCCCGGAGTTGCCCAGGTAGCCGGTGATCTGGTCGAGGATGCTGCCGTCATGGGCGTCGAGGGCGCTGTTGAGGGCCTGAGCGCCCGCGGGATGAGAGGCGTTGCGGGCCAGGGCTCCGGTGAGCAGGGGTACGGCGCCAGCGACCGCCTTCTGAGTGGTCGCGGGATCGAGGCCGAGCTGGCGGCCGAGGGCCGCGATACCGTCGGGACCGAGCTGAGAGTTGAGGATATCGACAACGGACATACCGTTCTCCTTTCAAGAGGAAACGCAGGCATAAAGTAGCACCAATTCGTGACGAAACAGGGTAAGGACTCCTTGCAGTAAACTTCCCCGCCATGGACGCGGAAACCAAGGGCACGCAGTGTGTGGATGTCTCGGTCGTTGCCGGGGGGTGGGATCACTTCGTCCACTCCTTCCTCGAGGACTACTTCGAGGCACACCCGACCTTCGCGGCGGGTGCGGGACGGCACGAATTCGACGGACGCCTGCCCGACTGGAGCCCGGAGGGCATCGAGAGGGAGATCGCCCGGCTGTACTCGCACCGGGCGCGGGCCGCGGAGTTCGATCCCGCGACGCTCGACGAGCGCCGCGCCTTCGAGCAGGAGGTTTTGACGGCGCTCGTCGACTGCGACCTCTTCTGGCTGGAGACGGTCGAGTGGCACCGGCGCAATCCCATCTTCTACGCGGGCGTCCTCGATCCCGGCCTCTATCTCACCCGCGAGTACGCGCCGCTGCCGCAGAGGATGCGGGCTTACGTGGACTATGCCCGGGCCGTTCCGCGGGCCGTCGAGCAGATCCGGGCCAACCTGCGCACGCCCATGCCGAGGACCTATGCCGAGCTGGGAAAGATGACGTTCGGCGGTCTCGCCGGCTACTACGAATCGGACGTGCCGGGCCTGTTCGCCTCGGTGGACGACGCCGGTCTTCAGGCCGAATTCCGGGACGCCAACGAGGCCGCCACCCGGGCCATGCGGGAGCTGGGCGCCTGGTTCGAAGACCAGATCCAGGCGTCCGGTCCGGCCGCCGAAAGTTTCCGTCTGGGAGCGGACCTCTACGTGCGCATGCTGTGGGAGACGGAGCGCGTGGACGTCTCGCTGGAAGAGCTGGAAGAGGCCGGCCGGTGGGAGCTCGCGAGGAACCTCGACGCCTTGCGCGAGGCCTGCGCCGCCTACGCGCCGGGGCTCTCCATCCAGGAGTGTTTCGCCCGTGTGGAGTCCCTGAAGCCCGAGGGCGGTCCCGTGGCGGGAGCCCGGCGGCAGCTCGCGGGCCTGCGCCGGTTCGTGGAGGAGCGGGAGCTGGTCTCGATCCCCGGCACGGAGGAGGCCCGGGTGGAGGAGGCGCCGCCCTATCAGCGGTGGAACTCGGCGTTCATCGACATTCCGGGACCCTACGACCGGCACCTGCCGTCCATCTACTACATCTCGCCGCCGGACTCCTCGTGGACGCCGGAGGAGCAGGCGCGGTACGTCCCCAGCGAGGCGGACCTCCTGTTCGTCACCGCCCACGAGGTCTGGCCTGGGCATTTCTTGCAGTTTTTACACTCCAATCGGGCCGAGTCGGAGCTGGGGCGGTTGTTCGTGGGGTACGGCTTCGCCGAGGGG
>CAXTNS010000447.1:5593-5965 GCA_964245465.1 uncultured Thermoanaerobaculia bacterium | reverse complement strand
CGACGGAGGAAACAGCCAACCTTGCGGCCCCAAGCTGGAGATCCACCCCTCGCCGCCGCCCCACCGGCCGGCTGGGAGCCCTGGTCCAACTCGCCGCTCCGCGGCGTTGTGCGCATCCCCTGGCTTTTCACGACGCGCGGCATTGCTACCCCGTTCGGAGCGGGCCCACCCACCACCAGACCCTCGCCATCGATGGCCGGATCGTGCCACGCGTCTCCGAGACCACCGAGATGGATGCGAATCTCAGCGTGAAGATCCACGAGTTGGATCGCTTCTGCCGCCGGCCGGGAACGAATCAGGTGCTCGGCTTCGTCGCCATCCGCGACGACATCGGCGGCACGCGCTTGCGGCTCATTCGCCGGCTCGACGGCG
>CAXTNS010000447.1:0-5583 GCA_964245465.1 uncultured Thermoanaerobaculia bacterium | reverse complement strand
CGAGGGGACCCACGTCTTCTCGGTCGCCAAGTCGACCATTACGCCGGGTTCCCTGATCTTCGATCCCCTGAACGGGACGCTCGTCCTACCGTTGCTACCGAGAGGCCATCCTTTCCCAACTCGCGGTTCTGCTTTTACTCACAGTGTCTGGGAAAAGCATGGCACCTCTCGGGCTGCGGCTTACCTTTCAGAAGTGTGAGACAGCGCCCGATCAAATCTCCCCGTTGACCACCCGCTTCAACGTATCCGCATCGATGTTGGAGCCGGAGAGGACGACCGCGACCTTGCGGCTCGCGAGGCGGTCCCGCAGCAAGCGAAGCCCGGCGAAAGATGCGGCTCCGGCGCCTTCGGCGAGGTTGTGCGTCGTGCGCAGCACGAGGCGGACGGCGTCGGCGATCTCGGCCTCGGTCGCGAGGACGAAGTCGCTCAGGCCTTCACGCAGAGCCGGGAAGGTGAGCTCATAGCACGACCGGGTGGCGAGGCCGTCCGCGAACGTGTCCGCCCGCTCCAGGACCAGAGGGCTGCCGGCGCGCCACCCCTCATATTGCGCCGGCGCTCCCGCCGCCTGGACGCCGAAAACTTCTACCTCGGGGCGCACCTCGGGGCGCAGCCCGCTGGCGGCGACGAGGGTGCCCACGGCCTGAGAGCCGCCGCCGATCGAAACGACGATCGCTTCCACATCCGGTGCCTGCTCGAGAATCTCCAAACTCAGGGTTGCCGCTCCGGCGAGGATCGCCGGGTCGTTCGTCGAGTGAATAAGATGGAGGCTGCGCTCGCGGACTAGCGTCTTGGCAACCTCGACGGTTTCATCGTAGTCACTGCCCTGCTCGATGAGCTCGGCGCCGAAGCCGCGGATCGCGCGGTTCTTCTCAGGGTTGTTCCCCAGCGGCACGCAGACGGTCACCGGCACTCCGAGCAGGCGGCCCGCCAGAGCGACTCCCTGACCATAATTGCCTCGCGTGGCCACCACCACTCCGCGCTGCTTCTTCTCCTCCGGCAACAGCGTCAGGGCGGAAAGCGCGTTGCGGATCTTGAAGGCGTTCGTCGGCTGGTGATTCTCATGCTTCACCAGGACGCGAATGCCCGCGCCGATCTCCTCGTCGAGAGCCTCATACGAGCGCAGCGGCGTGGGCTGGAGATAAGGCCGGATCCTCTCTCGCGCCGCCAGCACGTCCTCAAATCGGATGGGTAGCGTCATGGGCCGTGACTATAGCGCAGCCCGGTGCGGAGCCTTACGGTCGGATGTAACAGCCGCCTCGCCTTTATCGCCTATGGGGACAGAGACGAGATTTCCCCACGTAAGACCGCGTTGTCGCGTGACGAGGAGATCTAGATGAGAACATTACTCGAAATCGCTGCCGTCCTGAGCCTGGCGTCCTTTGCCGGCGTCGAGGTCATGGCCCAGACGGGTGAAACTGCCGCGCTGACCGCGAACGCCACGTACCTGCTCCGCGGGCTCGGCGGCAAGTGCATGACCGTCCAGGGAAGCGGTCAGTCGCTCGACCGCATCGTGCTCTCCCAGTGCACGGACACGCTCAACCAACGCTTCCGAGTGGTCAAGTTGATTTTGGGGGGCGTTTACAAACTGGTCGCCTTCGGGCGTTGCGTAGAGGTGCAGGGTGGATGCTTCCAGAACCGGACGCCCCTGTTGCTCTCCGATTGCAACGCGACGGCCGCGCAGCTTTTCGACATCCGCGGCGATCTCATCACGTCGAACAGGTTCGCCGTCGAGGTGGCCGGCGGCGTGACGGCCAACGGAACGCAGATCCAGCTCTTCTCGCGGAACCTGACCCCCCTCGCAAGCGTGGAAGTTCGTGCCCACGGATATCCCGAGAAACACCACCGCCGGCGTGTCCATCACGTCGTCATCCATTCCAACCTGCACCGCGGCGCAGGTCGCCAGTTGGGACAGCGCGATGACGGAGCAGGAGGGGGCCGCCGTCTCGGATCCGAAGAACCAGAATATCGGCCTGGCGTCCGCCGATCGCAACGACGGGTACTTCCCAATGACAGGAAACAAGGAAACCTTCTGCGGCTCCTTCCAGCGCTTCGGGTTTGCCGAAGACGACGACTGGAACGTGCATATTGCTCCGTTCCTCCCCCGCTACATCAACATGAAGAACTCCTTCTTCCCCACCAATCGAACATCGCTCGAAGCGGAGATCACGGTCGATCGGCGCTACCGCGCACTATCGCCCTGGTTTGACGTAGGCAAGAACGCTTCCCCGCTCGCGCCGCCCTTCGCGTCCGGCGCGGGCCATACGATCTGCGCCTTCGGACCGTGGGTGAACGACAGGAGTCACCAGAACGAGACCGGTTTCGACGGGTGCAACAGCCAACCTTGCGGCCCCAAGTTGGAGATCCACCCCTCGGAGTTTCTGTGGTGGCGGGACACGCTGTCGCCTTTCACTGACACGGCTAACAAAACGGTGAGCACCGAGTACATAACGTTCCTTCACATGCAGGACGATTCCACCGACTTCGATGACGTGGACAACTTCAGCAACGTCGCCGCCGCCACACCGGCTGGGTAGGAGCCCTGGTCCAACTCGCCGCTCCGAGGCGTCGTGCGCATCCCTGGCTCTTCACACCGGGCAGCCGTTTTCCCGTGTTCGGAGCAGGCCCGTCCACCACCGAGATGCGGATCGTCGATGACTTCACCGCCAACGTCGTTACCTCAGCCACCTCCGCGTCCAACGACCAGACCACCGCCGCCGAGCAGACCCTCACCATTGACGGCCGGATCGTGCTGCGCGTCTCCGAGACCACCGCGGTGGATGCGAACCTCGGCGTGAAGATCCACGAGTTCGACCGCTTCTGCCGCCGTCCGGGAACGAATCAAGTACTCGGCTTCGTCGACATCGGCGGCAACGACGACGGCGACAATGAGGGGACCCACGTCTTCTCGGTCACCAAGTCGACCATCAAGCCGAGTTCCCTGATCTCCAACGTCCTGAACGGGACGCTCGCCCCACCGTAGCTACCGAGAGAGGCCACCGGTCAGGCTGCGGACTCCACGTTCTCTATGTTCTCGCGGAGGATCCTCGGATGCCGAGCGGCGATCCGCAACAAGGCGATCGCGGGCCCCTCTGGCCGCCGCCGACCTTGCTCCCAGTTCCTGAGGGTGTGAACGCTAATGCCCATGGCGAGAGCAAACTGCTCCTGGGTGAGCCCGATGAAGCGCCGCAATGCCGCGATGTCCTCGCGGGACTCAAACTGTCCGAGCATGAACCGCTTGCGGACTCGTGCGGGGATGGCCCTGGCGAATTGTTCGTCAGTCAGTTCCGGAATGTCTGTCATAGCCTGTCATCCATGTAGGCGTGGTAAAGAGCCTCCTCACGCTCTCCGGCCCAGCGGGCACTGATGATGCGATGCGTGCCGTCTTCGAGCTCGGTCCAGACGACGAGAATGAGGCTGCCAGTGACAGCCCAGTGGCGATGAAGCGATTCTCGGACTACGGTGACAGAGATCGCCTTAACTCCGCTATCAGAGCCTCAAGTTCATTTGAAGTGGTAGTAGGTTTTTTTTCAATGATAGCAACTTTCGTATAGAAACTACAGGCGTCTTCCTCTCCTATTACTACCCTAAGAGCGGCGGCAGGGAAGTCCATAATTTCCCTGGCGACAAAAATCGGGTAAGGCCTAAGATCGATTGGACTTCCCATAATCATTCCTCCCTAGAATCTTGTTAAAGGACTTGCTCTTGTCAGCTATTGCCCATCCGTAGAAGGGCTCCAAACCCAGGATCGCCGCGCAATGGGTCCCAAACGGGATCAAGCTTCAATTCGGTGACGGAGATCGGGTCTCGGTAAGGAGACCGGAGCAACTGGTCGAGCAGAGCGATTGCCTCACGGTGCCGTCCCAGAGTTGCGATCACCATCGTCTGAACCTCGATCACCCGTGAGCCAGAAAAAGCCTCATGCTGGCTCTGCCGGATTGCCTTCTCAGCCTCGGAGAGAGCCTCCTCACTCCGTCCAAGCTGCGCGAGAGTTAATGCCAGATAGACTCGGTAGAGCGGGTGCCTCGAATATTGAGCCATGCGCAACTTTAAAGTCGACAGATTGGCTTCGGCAAGCGCCAAGGCTCCCTTATGATCTCCAAGCCGGTCCCTTGCAATGACACTCACGGCCGCAAGCCGGACCTGATCCGCGAAGGAAAGCTTCTTCCTGCTCTCTTCGGAGACACGCGTCAAGGCCTGCTGGAACTTGCGCTCGTAGAGGTCGAAGTATACAGCAGCAAGCTGCAACTGAGGGCTGTCCCGGACAGGAGAGTCCTCTAGGATCGCCCGGGCTTCCTTCAGATTCCCGGTCCATGCCAAGCGGACGAGAGCTCGCTGTTCGTAGTTGAACGGCTCGTCCGGCGCTAACGAGATGGCCCTCTCGAAGTAGGCATCCGCCCGCTCATAGTCTCTCAAGGCGCCATAGGTCTCGGCGATGGTCCAGACCAAGTCCGCGGTTCGCGGGTTCAGCTCCGAGGCTCTCTTGAGATCGGTTATGGCCTCTTCCAGGAGTCCCATACGCCGCAGCAGGAGGCCTCGCATTTCGAAGATCTCGGCGAGGTTCGGAGCCTTGGCCGCTGCCGCCGTAAGGTGCTTTAGCGCGGCACCATAATCGTCCAGGCATCTGTAGCTGAAATAGGCCTGGGCCAGACGGGGGGCCACGAGGTCAGGGGCAAGCGCGACCGCCTTCTCCATCGCCCGCCGCGCCTGCTCCCGCCGCTTGCTCGAACGGTCGGTGTTGAAGGCGAGATACGAATGCACCTGCGAGAGCTCGGCCCAGGCCTCGGCGAAGTTGGGGTCCGCATCGACGGCCTGCTCAAACATTCGAGCGGCCTTCTCCAGGTGCGGCGGCGAGTAGAAGGGCTGGTCCTTGAGGACAAGTCCTTGAACATAGGCCCGGTAGGCCTCCGGGTTCTCCGTAGAACGCGCTCCCACAGCTCGGCTTTGCTCAGGCGTAAGGGTGACGTCGAGCGTGGAGATAACCGCGCGAGAGATCTCCTGCTGGGTCTTGAAAGGACTGTGGGCGTCTCCTTGAAAAGGGGAAGACAGGACGATGGTCTCGTCGACCGTCCGAACGAGCTTGGGCAGGACGCGCACCTGCCGACCGCCTGCGAGCCAGCTCACTGTGCCTTGGAAGACGTAGTCGGCCTTGAGTTCCTCACCGATCTCCGCCAGCGGCTTGGCGATGCCCTTGTCATCCAGGGCGTTCCTGCCGGGGATGACTTGCATGGCGGGCAGGAGCGCCAGGTTCGCCGTGATCTCCTCTGTCAGGCCGGCGGCGAAGTAGGGATCTTCCGGCTTATTCAGGTTCTCAAAAGGGAGGACGACGATCCGGATCCCGTCTTGCGCTTCGGCGAGCCCTCCCGAGACCTGCCGCTGCGCTTCGCGATGGGACCAGGCAATCCAGGCCGCAAGGGCAAGCACCAGACTGGCCACAGCCGTGAGGAGCCGCGCCTTCCGGCTTTCCTTGCCAGTTGGAGATAGGCCGGAGTCGGTGTGACTCTCAAGGGCCTCCGCCGGGTTGCGCTCGGGTTCAGCCGGCACGAGACGCCGATAGCCTCTCTGGGGGATGGTCTGCACATAGCG
>CAXTNS010000446.1:4856-5970 GCA_964245465.1 uncultured Thermoanaerobaculia bacterium | reverse complement strand
GGCCACGACCGCCGCAAGCAGCGCGGAGACGTGCGCGAGCACCCGTTCGGCGGTCGATCCCTCGAAGAGGTCGGTGCTGTACTCGGCCGCCAGGATGAGACGCTCGGGGCCGTAGTTGGCGAACAGCGTGAAGTCGAACTGCGAGGTCGCGGTGTGCATCAGGATGGGCTCTGCGGAGAGACCGGCGAAGCGGAAGGCCTCGCCGGAAGCGGCCTGGACCGAGAGCATCACCTGGACCAGGGGGTTGCGGCTCTTGTCCCGCGCCAGGTCCAGCTCCTCGACCAGGCGCTCGAAGGGGACGTCCGGGTGGGCATAGGCGCCGAGGGCGGTCTCGCGGGTCCGGCGCAGAAGCTCCCGGAAGGTGGGGTCGCCGGCGAGATCGAGACGGAGGACCAGGTTGCCGACGAAGAATCCGAAGAGCCCCTCGGTCCCCGGCTGGTGCCGGTTGGCGGCCGGCGAGCCGAGGACCACGTCCGTGCGGCCGGTGTAGCGGCTGATGAGAGCCGCGAAGGCAGCGAGGGCGGTCATGAAGAGCGTGGTCCCCTCCCGCTTCCCGAGCTCTCTCACCTGGATGGAGAGAGCAGGCGGGAGTGGCAGGAACCGGACCTCGCCCCGGAAGCTCTGGCGGAGAGGGCGTGGGTGGTCCGCGGGGAGGTCGAGGGCCGGCGGCATCCCGGCCAGTTGCCGGCGCCAGTAGTCGAGCTGCGGAGCGATAACCTCGTCGGTGAGCCAACGGCGCTGCCAGACGGCGAAGTCCGCGTACTGGAGGACCGGCTCGGGCAGGGCCCGGGACTGATAGAGGGCCGCGAGGTCGCGGTTGAACAGGTCGGTCGACCAGCCGTCGGCAATCGTGTGGTGGAAGGTGACGAGCAGGAGGTGCTGCTCCCCTCCCAGGCGGAGCAGGCGGGCGCGCCAGAGCGGCCCGGCCGCGAGGTTCTGGAACGGCTCCCGCGCCTCCTCGTCCATCAGGCGGCGGGCCTCCTCCTCCCGGCGAGCCGGGGGCAGAGCGCCGAGGTCGGCCAAGGGGAGCTTCACGTCGACTGGGGGTGGCTGCGCGATCCGTTGCCGGAGCCCCCCTTCGCCATAGGAGAACGACGTGCGCAGGGAGGCGTGG
>CAXTNS010000446.1:1502-4846 GCA_964245465.1 uncultured Thermoanaerobaculia bacterium | reverse complement strand
ATCCCAGTGAGGGCCCGGGCGAGCGCGGCCGGCTGCAGAGGACCGGTCAGCCGGAGGGGGTGCGGGATGTTCAGCACCGAGCCGCCGGGGTCGAGTTGGTGGAAGAACCAGAGGCGCTCCTGGCCGGAGGAGGCCGGGGCGTCGCCTTCCACACCAGCGGGCTCGATGGGCGGCAGCGCCGCGGAGCCCGGCGCTCGCAGGTTCCTCTCGATCTCCGCGGACAGGGCGGCCACGGTCGGATGGGCGAAGAGGGCACGCAGGGGCAGATCGACCCCGGTGGCGGCGCGCAGGCGCGCCAGCAGCCGGATGGCGAGCAGCGAGTAACCGCCGAGGGAGAAGAAGTCGTCCTGGAGCCCGACCCTGCCGCAGCCCAGGACTTCGGACCAGAGCCCGGCCACCAGCTCTTCGAGAGGGGTGCGCGGCGGCTCGCTACCGGCAGCAGGCCTCCCAGAATCGGTAGGGGGCGTCAGAGCGCTGCGGTCCACCTTGCCGTTCGGAGTCAGGGGAAAGGCGGGGAGCACCACCACCGCCGAGGGCACCATGAACTCCGGCAGCCGCTCCCCCACCCAGGCGCGCAGGGCCTCGGCTTCGACCGTCTCAGACGGCGTGGGCATCACCCAGGCGACCAGCCGTGTATCCTGCGCCCCGTAGGTGTGGGTGCCGACGATCGACCGCTCGACCGCGGGATGGGAGGTCAGGGCGGCCTCGACCTCGCCCAGCTCGATCCGGAAGCCGCGCAGCTTGACCTGATGGTCGATGCGGCCCAGGAAGTCGATCTCGCCGTTGCCGAGAGAGCGCGCCAGATCACCGGTCCGGTAGAGACGGCCGCCCGGCTCGTCCGTGAAAGGATCGGGAACGAAGCGCTCCGCCGTGAGATCCGGCCGCCCGTGATAGCCGCGCGCCAGACCGGCGCCGGCCAGAACCAACTCTCCGGGAACGCCCAGGGGTACGAGCGCCATCTGACGGTCGACCAGGTAGGCTTGGGTACCGGTCACCGGTCGGCCGATCGACGGCGCCGCCGCCGTGCCGCGCGGGATCCTCGCCCAGGTCGAGTAGGTGGTGTCCTCGGAAGGCCCATAGAGGTTCAGGACCCGTTCAACCGTGCTCAGCTCGTAGAGGCGGTCGACCAGCGCCCGGGGGAGCGGCTCGCCAGCCAGGCTCACCGTCCTCACCGAGGGCGGAACGGCGCGGAGCTGGACCAGCTCGGCCATGGCGGACGGCACCGTATTCAGCAGGGTCGGCCCGCCGGCGCCACCCTCACGGCCTGCCGCAAGGGAAAGGGCGTTGTCGGCCAGGTGGACGCTGCCGCCCCAGCTCAAGGGGACGAAGATTTCGAAGACCGAAAGGTCGAAGCAGATCGAGGTCGCGGCGACCACCGCGGCCAGGTCCTCCGGCGGAAAGAGGGTGCGCGCCCAGTGGTTCAGGGCCACGGCGCTCCGGTGCTGGCTGGCGACTCCCTTGGGCCGGACGGTGGAGCCGCAGGTGGAGATCAGGTAGGCCAGGTCGCGCGGCGAATTCGGTGCCGGGGGGGCCTCGGCGCTCGCGTGGATGATCTCCCCGAGGTCGCGGTCGAGGCAGACCGGCGGCACGGTGCTGCCGGCGAGGAGGGGGAGCAGGCCCTCGCGGGTGAGGACGACCACGGCCCCGGAATCGGCGAGGAGGAACTTCCGGCGCGCCTCCGGGTAACCTGGATCGATCGGCACGTAGGCGCCGCCCGCCTTGAGCACGGCGAGGAGGGCCACCACCAGCTCCACCGTGCGGTCCATGAGCACGCCAGCCAGCACCTCCGGCCCCCCGCCGAGCGAGCGCAGGCGGCGCGCCAGGGCATCCGCCCGGCGGTCGAGATCGCGGTAGCTCAGGCGCTGGCGACCGTCGGGAGAGACCAGGGCCACGGCCTCCGGCGTGCGCGCCGCCTGGGCCTCGAAGAGCTGGTGCAGGCAGATCTCCGATGTGGGCTCCGCTTCGGTGTCGTTCCACTCCCGGGCCAACTGGTGCCGCTCTACCGCGGAGAGCAGGTCGAGCTTCGACAGGGGAGCGTCCGGGTTGGCGGTCGCCGAAGACAGCAGGTTGGCGAAGTGACCGGCCCAGCGCATCACCGTGGTGGGATCGAACAGGTCGGTCCGGTATTCGAAGGTGGCGAACAGCTCGTCGCCCCGGACGTCGAGGACGAGCGTCAGGTCGTACCTGGAGGTCCGGCCCTCGACCGGGAGGCGGGAGAGCGGCAGCCTCGGCGCGAGCTCGCTGACCCCCTCTTCGACCCCGAGGGCGAAGGCCACCTGGAAGAGCGGGCTGCGGGCCAGGCTGCGCTGGGGCTGCAGCTCTTCGACCAGGCGCTCGAACGGCAGGTCCTGGTGGGTGTAGGCGGCGAGCGCCATCTCGCGCACACGGGCCAGGAGAGTGTCGAAGCCCGAGTCTCCGGTGAGATCGGCGCGCAGCACCAGGGTGTTGACGAAGAAACCGAGGAGATCCTCGACCTCTGCCCAATTGCGGTTGGCGACCGGCGAGCCGAGGAGGAGATCCTCCGCGCCCGTGTAGCGGTGGAGTTGGGTCGCGAAACCGGCAAAGAGGGCCATGAAAAGGGTCGCCCCACGGTTCCGGGCGAGGGCTCGGGCCTTGGCCCCCAGGCCCCGGGGCAGCGGCGCCGAGAAAAGGGCGCCGCGCGAGGTTTCGATCGCTGGACGCGGCCGGTCGGTCGGCAGATCGAGGGCCTCGGGCGCTCCGGCAAGCTGCCGCCGCCAGTAGGCGAGTTGGGCTTCGAGGATGGGACCGTCGAGCCAGCGGCGCTGCCAGGCGGCGAAGTCGGCATACTGGATCGGAAGCTCCGGCAGGGGCGAGGGGAGACCGTCCGTGAAGGCCTGATACAGAGCGCGCAGCTCGCCCAGGAGGACGTCCACGGACCAGCCGTCGGTCGCGATGTGGTGCATCGTGATCAGGAGGTGGTGCTCGGCGGCGCCCATGACGAGGAGAACCACGCGGAAGAGCGGGCCGGCGGCGAGGTCGAAGGGGCGCCCGGCCTCCTCCCGGCTCAGCCGGCCGGCTTCGGCTGCCCGCGCCGGCATGGAGAGGCTGGAGAGATCGACCCGGGGCAGGATGAAGAGGCCTGGGGGGGCGACGGCCAGGCAGGGCTCGCCACTCTCCTCCACGACCTCGAAGGTGGTGCGCAGGACCTCATGCCGGCGCAGGACCTCGCCCAGGGCACGCTCCAGGCAGGTCACGTCCAGCGGGCCCTCGACCCGGTAGGCGAGCGGCAGGTTGTAGACCGGCGAGCCGGGCTCCAGGCGGTCGAGGAGCCAGAGCCGCTGCTGGGCGAAGGAGAGGGGAAGGTCCGAACGGTCCAATCGATC
>CAXTNS010000446.1:0-1492 GCA_964245465.1 uncultured Thermoanaerobaculia bacterium | reverse complement strand
GCTCGATCGCATCGGTCGGCGCGTCCGGCGCCAGGCTTCCACCCGTGCCCAGCCGCGCGGCGACGACCGCCGCCAGGTCCGAGACCGTCGGCGCCGCGAAGAGCGCGCGCAGGGGCAGCTCGATCCCGAGCGCCTCCCGCACCCGCGACACCACCCGGGTGGCGAGGAGGGAGTGGCCGCCCAGCTCAAAGAAGTTGTCGTGCGACCGGGGCGGGTTCTCCCGCCCCAGCACGTCGGCCCAGATCCCGGCGAGGAGCTCCACCAGGGGATCGACGGGGCCCTGCAGTGACAGCGATGCCGGCTCGCCGCGATCCTCTTCCCCGACCTCAGGGGCCGGCAGGGCTTTCCGGTCCACCTTCCCGTTCGGGTTCAGCGGCAGCCGCTCGAGCCGGGTAAAGGAGGACGGCACCATGGCCTCGGCGAGCCGGCCGCGCAGGTATTCGCGCAGCTCGCCGGCCGTCGGTGCCGGCGTGCCCACAGCCACGACGTAGGCCGCGAGGGAGCGGTCGCCGCCCGGCCCTTCGAGCGCCACCACCACCGCCTCGCGCACCCCGGGATGGGCGGTGAGAGCCGCCTCGATCTCCCCCAGCTCGACTCGGATGCCGCGCACTTTCACCTGGTGGTCGAGCCGGCCCAGGTACTCGATCCGGCCGTCGGGCAGGTAGCGGCCGAGATCGCCGGTGCGGTAGAGGCGCTCCCCTGGAGCCTTCCCCAGGGGATCGGGCACGAAGCGCTCGGCCGTCAGCTCCGGCCGGCCGAAGTAGCCCCGCGACAGGCCGGCGCCGCCGAGGTAGATCTCCCCGGTCACGCCGATGGGCACCAGCTTCAGCTCCCGGTTGAGCAGGCGGGCGCGGGTGCCGGCGATGGGCCGGCCGATGGCCGGTTCGCGCCGGCTCTCCCGCTCGATGACCTCGACGGTCGAGTACGTCGTGTCCTCCGACGGGCCGTAGAGATTCCGCACCCGCTCGACGCCGCTCGCGTAAAGGGTTCGGGCCAGGGAGCCCTTGACCGGCTCGCCCCCCAGGTTGACCGTCTTCACTCCGGCCGGGATCGCCCCCGCCACCACGGCCATGGCGGCGATCGCCGAGGGCACGGCGCTGACCAGGGTGACCTCGCCCGCCGCCGGCAGCTCCGGCAGCTCCAGGACGTTGTTGGCGAGGATGAGCGTCCCTCCGGAAGCCAGGGTGACGAACAGCTCGGCCACGGAGACGTCGAAGGAGATCGAGGTCGAAGCCAGGACTCCCGCCAGCTCCTCCGGGCCGAACACCCCCTGGGCCCAGCGGACCAGGGAGACGGCGCTCCGGTGCTCGATGGCCACGGCCTTGGGGCGGCCGGTCGAGCCCGAGGTGTAGATCAGATAGGAGAGGTTGCCGGGGAGGGTCCGGGTCGGCTCCGTGTCCTCCACCCCATCCGCCGGCTCGCCGTCGATCACCAGCACCCGCGCCCGGGACTCCGGCAGGCGCGAGGCGAGCGTCTTCTCAGTGACAACGAC
>CAXTNS010000445.1:0-5970 GCA_964245465.1 uncultured Thermoanaerobaculia bacterium | reverse complement strand
GTAGAGATTGTTGTTGTAGATCCTCGTGTTCGTGGCGTTGTTCAGGTAGACCCCCACGTCCGGACAGTTGAGGATGATGTTGTTGCGCATCACGCCGTTCTGGTGCTCCGGGACGCAGGTGCCGTCCTCGCAGATCGACGGCGGGCCGCTCCCTCCCCCGCCGAAGGAGAGCCCGAGCCGGATGCCCCCGGTGTGGTCCCGCTCGCACATCACCAGGTTGCGCTCGAACAGGCCGTCCCGGGAGTTGCCCTTGAGGAACGCGGCGTAGCTGATGCCGTCCCCGCCCCCCTTGCCGTGGTCGTGGATGAAGTTGCCGCGGACCACCCAGCGGCGGCCGCCCACGATGTCGATGGGGGTTACGGGGTTGCCGGTGATCCGGAGAGTCGAGTTGTAGAGCTCGTTACCCTCGATCACCACGTCGTCCGGGAAGACGAAGGGATTGCCCTGCCCATTGCCCTTGATCATGGCGTTGAAGTCGTGCATCCGGCTGTTGCGGATGCGGGTGAAGTCCGCCTCCCCCACCACGTGGAAGGCATGCTCGCAGGCGTTGTGGGAGAGGCACGTGCCCTGGATGTCCAGGTTCTCGAAGGTCCAGTAGGGCACCGAGACATTGAACCCCTCGGTGACGTTGGCGTTGAAACGGATCAGCGCCTGGCCCAGGCTCGAGGCGCGCACCACGATGGGCTGCGCCGCCGTGCCCGCGTTGTCGCAGAAGACGTTCTGGGAGAGATCGTAGATGCCGGGCGCCAGGGTAATAACATCTCCAGGCGCGGCGCTGTTGATGGCGTTGACCAGTTGCGAGGCGTTCGCGACCGGCACGGCGGCCGCCTCCAGGGGAACCCTCCCACCGCACGCGAGCACACACAAAGCCAGCAGGGACCGGATGGCTGGGCGCATCGGACCTCCTTACAACCGAGGAAAGATGCGCCCATTTTAAATTCGCTATAGGCGGAAAAGCAAGGCTTTAGCCGGGCTGCACGTACCCTCCAGCCACATGGCCGCCCGACTGGGCGTCCGCGGTTACGTTCTGGTGCTTCTTGACGATCCGGGCCTCCGCCTCGCGGAGCTTCCGGGCCAGCCGCTCGCGCTCGGCCTTGACCGCCGGATCGTTGCAGCGGGGGTTCGCGGGGCTGCCGAGGTTGTCGGTCTCTTTGGGATTGGCATGCAGGTCGTACATCTCCCACTCCTCGGGATAGGAGCCCTTGGCGTGGAAGTAGCGGGCGTACTTCCACTTCGTCTCACGGATGTAGCGGATGCGGTCGGCCGCGTTGACCGGCGAGGCGTTGGGGTTGCCGGCGCGGATGTCGTCATAGGTGAGATGACGTCCTCCTGCACGGCCGGCGCGCTCTCGGGGTGCTGGAGGATGGGTGCGAGGGAATGGCCCATGAGCCCGTTCACGGCTTGACGTTTGAGGAACCAAATAGTTGCCAGCCGAAGGGGAAAAGTAGAGACGATGTCCTTCTCCAGAGGCAACCTCGAGGTCCTCGAAGCGCTTTGGTCTGCCTCCCTCTACGAAGGATTGTTGTACGAGCACGGCGCTTTGCCGCCGTCAAAGGCGGCCCGTTGCAGGAGTACAACGATCTGCCGCCGACGGCGACAGCTTGTTGGCAATGTACGACGCTTTGCCGCCGTGGACGACGATTTGCCGCTGGCGGCGACAGTCCATTGTCCATGGAGGACGCTCCGCCGCCATGGAAGGCAACTCGTCGTCGATGTACAACGAGCCGTCGTCGCGGGAGGCCAGATCGTCGTACCCATACAACGGACCATTGTCGACGGAGGCAAAGCGCCGTACTCGGACAACGAACTGTCGTCGAAGGAGGCAGACCGTCGTACCCGTACAATCGACCGCTGTCCGCGGATGCAACGCGTTGTACTCGTACAACGAACCGTCGTCAACGGAGGCAAAGCGTCGATTCGACCGGAACGAGCTTCGCGACCGGCTTGCCGGCCTGGGCGATCACGATCTCCTCGCCTTCGGCGACGCGCAGGAGCAGCCGGGACAGATGAGTCTTCGCTTCATGGATGTTGACCTCAGCCATGGCTGCACTCTAGCCTAAGGGTGGACTAAGTCAACACGATTCGACGGGTACGCTGTAGGTGCGGCCCTCCCTTACGCCCGCCGCCGCACCGCCACCCCCGGAGCCTCCGGCGAGAGCGCCCGCAGGTACTGACGATCGAAGGCGGCGAGCTGGCTTTCGAGATCCGAATAGGGACCCGGCTCCCAGGCGTTCGAGGAGACCCCCTTGTGGGCGTTGGCGCACAGCTCCCAGTCCTGGCGGTTGGTCAGGTCCCAGAAGTCGATGGCGGGCTGGGGATCGAAACCCGGAGCGTTGATGGCGTCCGGATGGAAGTACCAGTCACAGACAATGCGAGTGCGGCTGAGGCCGAGCGACAACGCCCGGTGGACCAGCACGTAGTCCGGGTGGAACGACAGAAAGGCGCTCGGAAAGACCGTGTAGTAGTAGACGCGCCCGCGCTCCTCCGAGGAAAGCCCGTCGAAGGGGACGGCACAGCGCTCGCCGCCGATCGTCATGCTCCCTTCGGGATTGCTCATCCACATCGGCCCGCCCAGCACCGGGCCTTCGTCGAGATCGTTCTCGGTGTTGCGGTAGGGCGTCAGCTTGTTGAGGTGCGGGTGGACGGTCGGGCAGTGATAACACTCGCTGTAGTTGTGGAAGAAGAGCTTCCAGTTGGCTTCCACGTCGTAGACGCTCTGGTGAACCGACCGCAGCTCAGGAAGCCGCCAGGCTTCGAATTTGCCCTGGAGCCCGGGCAAGGCCTCGGCGAAGGGGACCGGATCCGGATCCAGGTTCAGGAACAGCAGACCCTGCCAGTCGGCGAGCGCGGCCGGCTTGAGCCCGTGCTCCCGCGGGTCGAAGCCGGCGACCCCGGCCATGTTGGGCGCGGCGCGCAGGGCTCCGTCCAGCCCATAGGTCCAGGCGTGGTAGGGGCACTGAAGAGCGTGGCCCAGTTCGCCCCGCGGGGCCAGGCAGAGGCGGCTGCCGCGATGGCGGCAGAGGTTGTGGAAGGCGCGGACCGTTCCCTCGCCGTCGCGGAGAACCATGACGCTCTCCCGGTCGAGATCGAAGAGGAAGAAGCTGCCGGGCGCGGAAAGCTGCGAAACGTGGCCGGCGAGGAGCCACGAGCGGTGGAAGATCCGTTCGCGCTCGGCGAGGAAGATCTCCTCGGAGGTGAAGTATTCGCCGGAGAGGGTGGGTTGGCCGAAGGCGGAACGGGATCTCATGGCGATGGGGAATTCTAGCACCTTCCGAGACCCTTGGCGAAGAGGAGATTCATCGGCTCTCGCGTTGACGCAGATTCTGCAGCGGAGTAAGCTGGGCAGCACCTCGAGGGCGGAGAGATCTATCGGAAGCGGTCATGAATTACAAAGCGTTCATTTCCTACAGCCATGCTGCCGACAACCTGTTGGCGCCGGCTCTCCAGTCAGCTCTGCACAGGTTTGCCAAACCATTCTACAGGCTCCGCGCCCTACGCGTTTTCCGCGACAAAACGAGCCTCCACCTCACGCCCGAGCTCTGGCCATTGATCCAATCCGCGCTGAAGGATTCCGAATATTTCATTCTGCTGGCTTCCCCTGACGCGGCTCAGTCAACTTGGGTGCAAGCTGAAGTCAAGGAGTGGCTCACGCTGAGGAGGGACTCCGCCGAGAGATTGCTGATCGTGCAGACCGATGGTGAAATTGAATGGAACGATACCGCCAACGACTTCGACTGGAACAAGACGACCGCGTTGCCCTCGAACCTCGAGGGCGTTTTCAAGCGCGAGCCGCTTTACTCGGACCTGCGCTGGGCCAAGACGAGCACGGATCTGTCCTTGAGGAACCCGCAGTTCCTGGACGACGTCGGGACCTTGGGAGCTGCTCTTCACGGCACGCCCAAGGACGAGCTGATCGGCAACGACGTCCGTCAGCACCGGCTTTTCAAGGCTGTCGCCGCGGTCGTCGCGGTGCTGCTTCTGGCTCTCGCGATCAGCGCCAGCGGAGCGGCTGTCTACGCCAACCGGCAGAGGAAGGAAGCCGAGCGCCAGACCGTCGAGGCGAAGACGCAGAAAAAAGCGGCTGACGAGCAACGTCAAAAGGCCGTGGCGGCCGCCCAGCGGGAGAGAGTGGCGGCGGAGAACGAGAGAGCCGCCAGGCAGCAAGCGGAAGACAGACGGCTCGAAGCGGACCGGCAGCGGCAGATCGCCGACGAGAGGCGCAGGGAGGCGGAGCGCCAGAACCACCTCGCCACCTCCCGCGAGTTGGCGGCCAACGCCATGTCTCAGTTGGCCGTCGATCCCGAGCTCAGCGTGCTCTTGTCGCTCCAGGCGGAAGGAGTGACACACACCGCCGAATCGGAAGACGCGCTACGGCATTCCGTCCTCGAATCACGCGTACGTCACACCCTCCAAAGTTACACCTGGATGGATGACGCCGAGTTCAGCCCTGACGGAAAATGGCTCGTAGTGGTCAGGGATCGGGCACAGGTCCTGGAGGTGGGAACGCGGAAGATCGTCGCCGAGCTCAGAGGGGACGACGCACCCGTGAGGTCGGCGTCGTTCAGCCGGGACGGCAAGCTGGTCGTGACGAGCTCCAGCGTCGGCTTCGGCATCAATGACGGCGTGGCAAGGCTTTGGGAGGTCGGCTCATGGCGCAAGGTGGCGGAGTTTCGCGGTAAGGTCGGTGGAGTGCCGAAGGCGGCGCTCAGCCCCGACGGCAAGCTCATCGCGATGTGGAGCCCTTCTCAAAAAGCGCAGGTGTGGGAGACGACGGGTCGCAGCGTGATCGAGCTTGGCGATGAAGAGGACCGGGTCCATGAAGTGATATTCGGTCCCGACAGTAAGCTCATGGTTGTCACGGGCAGCACCGCAGGCACCGAGGTAGCGCGTTTGCGGGAGACCTCGACGGGACGGCTGGTGCTCGGCTTGGGGCGCAGTGTCTGGCTGCAGGCCCGCCCGGTATTCAGCCCGGATGGGAAATATCTGGCGGTCGCTTATGTGAATCACCAAGCGCGTCTCTTTGATCTGGGGAAAGGAACGACGACCGGTGAAATCGGAGATTCCGCGGGGCCCCTCAATGGCATGGCTTTCAGCCCTGACGGGAGATGGCTCGTGACGGCGAGCGCGGACCATCGGGCGCGGGTGTGGGAGGCCGGAAACTGGCAAGCGGCCGTGGCGGAGCTGCGAGGACATACCGGCGAGGTTTTGGGGGCGGCATTCAGCTCCAATGGCAAGGTTCTGGTCACGTCCAGCCGGGATGGCACGGCGCGTCTGTGGGCGGTGGACACGTGGCAGAACCTTGGCGTGTTGAGCGGACACAAGCAGCCCCTGCTCGCGGCAGCGATCAGTCCCGACGGCAGTTATGTCGCCACGACGAGTCAGGATTCCTCGGCGCGCGTCTGGGAAGTGAATGCCGGGCGGAACAGGCTCGAGATCCCAGGCTCCCCGGAGATCGGCTACGGCGCATTCTTCCCGATGGCCTTCAGCCCCGACGGGAAACTCGTTGCCGTGAGAAGCGGTGATTTCAAGTCCATCGACGTCTGGGATGTGATCTCCGGACGAAAAGCCGCAAGTCTTGCCGATTTCACTTTTTTGGCCTTCAGCCCCGACGGGAAATCCCTGTTCACGGCCGACGGTAAGTTTGTCATTCATCAGTGGGAGATCGGGACGTGGCGCAGCGTGGCCGCGCTGAAGGGGCATGAGAAAGAAATTCTGAGCCTCGCCTTCAGCGGGGACGGGAAATGGATCGTAACGGCAGGAGGATATGACGAGACGGCGAGAGTGTGGGATGCGGGGTCAGGCCAGAGCGTGGCGGTCTTGCGCGGTCATGAAGGGAGAGTGACGCAGGCCGTGTTCAGCCCGGATGGCCAATGGATCGCGACCTCCAGCTATGACAACACGGCGCGGCTGTGGAAGACGTCGTCCTGGGAGCCAGCGTCCACGCTGCACGGGCACACGGAGGAAGTATGG
>CAXTNS010000444.1:0-5980 GCA_964245465.1 uncultured Thermoanaerobaculia bacterium | reverse complement strand
TGGCCAGGGCAACCCGGGCGAGGGCGAGCCGGCTCGCGGCCGCCGCGAGCGTCTCGCCCATGTCGGTGCGGATCCCCAGAGCCTCCTGGTGCCGCTTTCCAGCCGGTTCCAACTCGCCCTGGGCGAGGAGGGCTTCTCCGAGACCATAAAGGGCGGAGGCGATGCCGCCGCGCTCCCCCCGGCGGCGGCGGGTGGCAAGGGCCTGCTCGAAGCTCCGCCGGGCCGCCCCAGGGCCTCCCTGGGCGAGCTGGACGTGGCCGAGCCCCGTCAGGGACTCGGCCAGGGACCCGGCCTGCTTCAGAGCGCGGCAGATCTCGACGGACTGCCGCTGAGCGGTGAGGGCCGGCCCGGCCTCGCCATACCGCGCGAGAGTTTGGCCCTGGTGGGAGAGGATCTCCGCTTCGACGACGCGGTCCCCCTCCTGACGGGGCACCTGACGGGCGACGGCCAAGGCTAGCTGGAACCGCTTCAGCGCTTCGATCAGCTCGCCCTGAAGGGTGAGAGTCCAGCCGATCTCGTCCTGGATCTCCGCTTCCCGGAGAGACTCCTTCAGCTCCTGATAGCTCGCAAGCGACTGATCGTACCGCTGCCGGGCCGCCGCCAGGGGTCCCGGCCGCCGCAGCACGCCGGCGAGACCGCCCAGGGCCCGCGCGGCCTCGTGCTCGCGGTGAGCGCGCCGGGCGATCTCCAGCGCCTGCTCGCGCTCCCGCCGGCCCTGGGACAGCTCGCCCCGCGCGAAGCTCACCTCGGCCAAGTCGTTGAACACCTCGGGGAGATCCTTCTCGTCGTGGATTCAGCAGTAGACGTCGAGCGCCTGCTGATAATGGCGCCGTGCTTCCAGGAGGTCGCCTTCGACCGTCGCGATGGTGCCGAGGCCTTGGAGGGCCGCGCCCTACCCTTCGGCATAGCCGATCTCGCGGTGAAGGCTCAGTTGCTGTTGGAAGAGAGTTTTCGCTTCCGTGAGCTGGCCTCGCTGAAAGGTCAGCTTCGCCACGTTGTGGAGGATCGCGGCCTCGGCGCGCTGATCACCGATTTTATGGGCGACGGCGAAGGCCTGCCGATAGAAAGTTTCGGCGTGGTCCCGGTCTGCCTTCGCGAGATACATGTTCGCGGTCTGGTTCAGACCCCGGGCCACCTCTTCCTCGGCTCCCATCTCCCGGAAAATCCTGATCATCTCGGCGTACGACGCGCAGGCCCTCTCGGTCTGGCCCTGGATGGCCTGGATCACGGCAAGGCCGCGAAGCGTCTCGGCGGTTCCCTCGGGGTGACGGGCCTCGGTGAAGACACGTTTCGCCTCTTCGAACGCGCTCGTGGCGTCGTCGAGCTGCCGGAGGCCGAGGAGCGCCATTCCCAGATACAGCCGGCCCTCGGCCGCGAGCAACCGGTCCTCCCGTACCTCGGCCTTCGCGATCGTCCGTTCCGCCGCCGTTCTCTGCCGCTCGAAATCACGCCGGAGAGTTGCGTCCTCGGCTTCCGCGAGCTCAATCCGCGGGTCGTCTCCCAGAGGGGCGGGGAGGTTCCGCAGCCGGGCCAGGGTCGCCACCGCCTCCGTGCTCTGGCCGGCTTCGGCTTGCACCGCCGCCAGCCGCAACCCGGCCTCGAGATTGTCCGGGAAGGCTGAGAGGATCTCCTGGTAATTGGCCGCCGCCTCGTCCCACTCGCACGCCATCTCATGGTACCGGGCCTCAATAGCCAGCCGGTTCTCACGGCTCACGGTGGCGGCCAGAGCCACGGCCTGTTTCGCCTCCCGTTGGGCCTCCTGCTTGTAGCCGAGTTCCTTCCAGGCGGCTGCCAGAGCCAGGCGCACCAGCGGATGGCCAGGATCCTCGGCGGTGGCCCGCGTCAGCAGGCCGCGGGCGGCCGGCGCGTTGAAACGGCGCAGGCGGTGCAGGCCCTCGGCATAGAGGCGCGCGGCTTCAGGCTGGGGGACCGCGGCCCGCAACGCCTCCGTTTCGCTGGCGGACAGCTCGCCCGCTCCAAGGGCGGTCCTCAGACGCCGGCCCAGGTTCTCCAGGGCGGCCGCGCCGCCGGCTTCGGTGAGAGTCGCCAACTTGCGGCCTGTCCGGGCGTCGCGGACCACCACGTCGTAGCGGGTGGGCTCGCCCCGGACATCCGTCAGGAAGGCGCCGCTCACCAGGAGATCTACTCCCAGCAGCTCTTTCAGGCGCGGCAAGGAACTGTCGGCTCCCAACCGGTCGACCTGCTCCGGAGGGATGACACGCAGCTTGCCGGTCGCGGCCAGCTCCAGCGGCAGCAGCTCGAACAGAGGGAGGCCGCGGGAGTCGTCGCTGGGGTCTGAGAGGTTGTCGAAGGGAAGGACGGCCACGGACGGACGAAGGACGATCACCGGGGCCGCTGCTGGTTGGAGGCGCGGCGCGGGGGCTGCGCGGCGGAAGGGCAGCTTTCCGGCGATCCCAAGCCCGGCCAGGACGGCCAGGGCGAGCAGCGCGGCGAACCCGAGCCCGATCCGCCAGCGGGACCCGAGGCCAGTCCGGCGCCGCCGTTCCGGAAAGAGCGTCAGGGGAGATGTGGCGTCCTCCTCGGCCTTGGTGGCGCCCAGGGACCGCACCACGTGGCGGACGGTGGGGAAGCGCGCCGCCGGATCGCGCTCCAGGCAGCGCAGGATCGTGGTCTCCCACGCCGGATCCAGGTCCGAGAGGTGGACCCGCGGCGACGGCGCGGGCTCCTGGAGCCGCTTCAACGCCGTGTAGAAGGCGCTCTTGCCCATGAAGGGCAGCTCGCCCGTGATCATCTCGAACATCACGACGCCCAAGGCGTAGACGTCCGTGGCCGGCGTCGCCTCTTCGCCGCGCACCTGCTCCGGCGCCATGTAGGCGGGGGAGCCCACGAGCTCGCCCGTGGCCGTAAGCGTGGCGGCGGAGGAGTCCTCGTGGATCGAACTCCAGGCGAGCCCGAAATCGGTCACCACCGCCCGGATGCCGGACGCCGTGGGCACCAGGAAGACGTTGCCGCTCTTGAGATCCCGGTGGATCACGCCGTTCGCGTGGGCGGCGGCCAAGGCCGCGGCGACGTGGCCGATCACCGGCAGGGCCTCGGCCGTGCTCATCCGGCCGTCGCGGGCGAGCCGCTGCTCCAGGGTCTCCCCGCGCAGCAACTCCATGGTGAGGAAGGCTCCCGTGTTTTCATTTCCAGAAAACCCCGGAGGCCCCTCCGGCTTCACCAGGTCGAACACCCGGCAGACGTTCGGGTGGGTCACGCGCCGGCCGAGTTGGATCTCCCGCTTGAACCGCTGCAGCACCCGCTCGTCACCCGCGATCTCGGGCCGCAGGATCTTGATGGCGATCCGTTCGCGGAGCTCCAGGTCTTCCGCCTCATAGACCTCGCCGACCGCCCCCTGGCCCAGGAACGAGACGATCCGGTACCGCGAGGCGAGCCTCTGCCCGGGCGAGAGCGCCGGGTGGCGCCCGTCCAGGGGACCGCTTTCGAGCTGGGCCATGAAGATTCAATTTTAGCGCCGCCCTCGCATGAAGTCACCGGCCAGGGACGTCAGGTCGTCTACGACCTGGCCGTCGCCGTCCCGGTCCAGCAGGACGTTGAGCAGGCTCCGGTTCTGGGGGTGGGCCTGCTCGATGCGCCGGCGCTCGCCGCCGAGGATGTCCGAGAGCCCACCGGAATCGAGCCCCTTCTGCCGCTGAGCCCGGCCAAGGGCGCCGAGCACGATCGGGGCGAGCAGCATCAAGAGACGGGCGGCCTGCGACTGATTGAGCCCCGCCGTCTGGCCTACCTGGGATTCGACGGCCCCCCTGCGGCCGCCGAAGATGTGGCCCAGGATGCTCGCGCCCTGCTGGCTCACCCCGGGGATTCCCAGGCTCCCCGCGAGGTCGTCCAGGATGCTGCCGTCATGGTCCCGCTCCAGGGCTCCCGCGAGTTGCTGGGCCCCCGCGGGCTGAGAGGCGTTGTGAGAAAGCCCTCCGAGGAGAGCCGTGAGGGCCGCCGGAACGGCTTGCCGGGTCGTGCTGGGATCCGTGCCGAGTTGCTGACTGAGCTGTGAGAGCGTGCTGTCGTCAAGCCGCTCGTTGACTAGGTCGAACAATGAGTTCAAAGCGTCACCTCCTTGTGAAGGGGAGGAACGCGTCTCGCGCTCCTTCCGGCCAGGAGGTGAAGCAATGACGCTGCCAGGGGGCGCTTCAGCGGGGGATGCGGTAGACCGCGATCATCGCCAGTGCGCCGATCACGAGCACCGTGGCGTTCAGGAAGACGCCGATCCTGGCGATGCCGCGCCCCTGAGGTTTGCGCAGACCCAGGAGGCCGAAGACCAGCCCCAGACCCGCCAGCCCGACGACGGCGAAACCGGACAGGAATACGCGGCCGCCAACTGGCAGGAGCTGCACGAGGAAGCGGGCGCCGAGCGACGCGGCGAAACAGGCGAGGGACGCCACGTGCCAGGCGGCCGGCATGGCGAGGACTCCGTATTCACCCTCGGTGTAGTGGGGAAGCGGTCTCGGCTCCACGGCTCAGGTAGACTTTCCAGAATGACGAGGATGTTGCGCTCATTGTACCCCGCATGGCCATCCCCCGCTTCTTCTTCCTGCCCGTGAGCCTGGCCTCGCCCGACGGCGTCGTCGCCGTCGGCGGCCGGCCCGATCCGGAGACCCTGAAGGAGGCCTACTCCCGGGGCATCTTCCCCTGGCCCCACGACGGCTGGCCCCTGCTCTGGTTCTGTCCGGACCCCCGCTTCGTGCTGGTGCCGGAGGAGGCCCACGTCTCGCGGTCGCTGCGCAAGGAGATGCGCCGGGGCGCCTTCGAGGTCCGCGCCGACACGGCCTTCGAGGAGGTCATCCGCGGCTGTGCGTCCAAACCCCGTCCGGGCCAGGGCGGCACCTGGATCACCAAGGGGATGATCCGGGGCTACACGGCCCTCCATGAGGAAGGGCTGGCCCATTCCATCGAGGCTTGGCGGGACGGCCGGCTGGTTGGCGGGCTCTACGGGATCTCCATGGGCTCGGTTTTCTTCGGCGAATCCATGTTCGCCGACGTCCCGAACGCCTCCAAGGTGGCCTTCGCCACCCTGCTCGCCAATCTTCTCCAATGGGGCTTCTCCCTCGTGGACTGCCAGAGTTACACCGGGCACCTCGAAACCTTCGGCGCCGTGGACTGGCCGCGGGCCCGCTTCCTCGCCGCCCTGAAGAAGGCCCTTCGCGCGCCTGCCCGTACCGGGCGCTGGGAGCTGGAGCTGGGAGCCGCCGAGGCGGCCGAGGTGTTCCGAGATACCGTGCCTGGCGCGAGCCGCGGTACGGCGGCCGTTCGGACAGAAAATCCGCCGTAGTGTCCGGGAAGGCGGCCGTACGGCTCGAACGGCGACCGTACGGATTGTACGGTCGCCGTTGGGTTCCATTTTCCTTCCTACTCGTCCGGTTCCTGGAACCGCAGGTCCGGAGCGTGCCGGGCGAGGACAGCCGGAAGCTTCGCTAGAATCGCCGGATGCTCAAACCCCGCAAGCTCTCTCCCGGCGACCGGCTCGCCGCCGTCTCCCTCTCCTGGGGTGGTCCCGGGACCTTTCCGCACCGCTACGAGGCCGGCAAGCGGCAGCTCGAAGAGGCGTTCGAGGTCGAGTTGGTCGCCATGCCGCACGCCTTGAAAGATCCGGACTGGCTGGCCGCCCATCCCGCGGCCCGGGCCGAGGACCTGATGATGGCGTTCGCCGATCCCTCGATCCAGGGCGTCGTCTCGACCATCGGCGGCGAGGACTCGATCCGCTTGATCCCGCACCTGGACCTGGACGTCCTGCGCGACCATCCCAAGGTCTTCCTCGGCTACTCGGACACCACCGTGGCCCACTTCGCCTGTCTGAAGGCGGGGCTCGTCTCCTTCTATGGACCGTCGGTCATGGCCGGGTTCGGGGAGAACGGCGGGATGTTCCCCTACATGGCCGAGTCGGTCCGCCGGACGCTGTTCTCCTCCGAGCCCCCCAGGGTGATCGAGCCCAATCCGGACGGCTGGACGGTGGAGTACCTCGACT
>CAXTNS010000443.1:0-5984 GCA_964245465.1 uncultured Thermoanaerobaculia bacterium | reverse complement strand
TTTTGCAAGCACGCCTTCCGGGCAAAAGAGCCCCTTAAGCGATCACGGATGCTCGTCGAGCTTCTTCTTGCGCTTGGCCGCAAGAGCCTTCTGGTAGCGCTCCTGCTCGGTTTTGTCAGCGATCAGTTGCGAGAGCTGCGAGCGAGCGACGTCGAGGACCGCGTATTCGGGAGAGTACTGCGTCACCGTCAGGTTAGCGATGCCCAGCACCGTCATCTCTCTCGGTGGATAGATTCGCTTCAGGTAGAGTTCCAAAAGCAAGGAATAGACCCAGAGTATGTTTTGCTGGCGCAGCGTCTGGAGAGTTTCCTCCACCAGTTGGAGCAGAATCCGCCGGTCAGTCAAGTGCTCGTTACGCTGATCGCGATAGAGATAGTCGACGGCGTGGAGCTCGTCACCTAGGGGTACGTCCTCGAAGTACAACCCTTCCGATCGCTTGTAGCTGTAATGGAAGGTGGGCTGGTCCGCATCGTCCGCGAGCTCCCGCACTCGGAGCAGTCCGAGCAGGCGGGAGAGCACGAAAGCCTTGAGCGACTCCGCATACCGCCGTGCCTCTTCATTCCCCTTGGGAATCAAGTCGCCGAATTGGAAGCGGTTCTTGTCGGTGTGGAGGTCTTCCTTGTCCGGATTCAGATCGTAAGCGGAGTGCAGACCGCGGGGAGCCGTCACCGAGCTGGGGTAGAACGCCGGGACTCCCGCCAGCTCGTTGTAGAAGACAATCGTCCCCTTGTTCTGTTCGCCGATGTTGAGAAAGCTGGGAGGAGTGTCGCCGGGCGTCTGGATCTCGCGAACTAGGCGCTTGAGCTCCTCGAACCGCTGAAGGTTGCTGACGTCGACGCCGATGAGACAGGGGCGCTGGTCCGGACGGACCGGCGATAGCCCGGTGTGCTCTAAGCCACGCTCGCCACGCGCCAGCCAGACCTTGCTCAAGCGATAGGCCTGGCGGACCATCTCCTCCCGCTGTTTGGGGTTCACCCGGCTGTTGTCGGCGAGCAAGGCCAGCGCTTCGGGCTGTTTCTCCTTGCTGGCCAGCAGCTTCCGGCAGTGCTCCATGATGCGGGACTCGACCTCATCGGACGGCGTCCGTTGAACATAATCGAGAGCGGCCGTGACGCTACCCACCTGGAACACCTCGGAGAGGATCTGGTTACCGATCAGTTTGAGGGTGGTGGCTTCCTCCGGTGACTCACCGACCCAGGTCTGATACCAACTGTCGATGTCGCCGTCTCGCAATAGGCTCAGAATCAGCTCGGATTTCTCGGGCTTTGAAAAGTAACGCTCCTTGGCAAGCAAACGGGCTTTGAGCTTCTCGAAGCCCACCAGCAGGCTGTAATAGCGACCGAGCAAGCCCTCTCCCGTAGGGTCGTCGGCGCCGAGGAAACGGTCGATGGCTTCGCAGATCTGCCGACCCCGTTTCGCCACCTGCTTGCGGACGCGCGCCAGATAGTGGCTGTAGAAGGCTCCCAGGTCCTCAGATGCTTCCTCGCCGACCAGCTTTCCGAGGTCGCGCCGGAGGTCGTCCGCCCGGAAGAGGAGTTGCTTCTCGTGCCGGCCGATGTCCAACTGGAGCTGGTCGAGCGCCTGCCCATGGTATTGCACGGCGTCGCACCACGCCGGGATCTGCTCCTCGAAGTGCCGCAGGTACCAGAAGTTCTCATTGCGCAGCAGCGACTTGAGCTCGCGCAGCATCGATAAGGTATAGGCGACGCCGAACTGAGGATCATCCGCAATCTCCGCGGCCCGCTCTTCGATTCCACGTTTGACCCGCTCAAGGTAGGTCCGCAGGTTGCTTTCCAACTGGCGGATGCCCACTCCCCACTCGTCGGGGTTTTCTGAATCCTCTTTGGCCAGGAACTTCTCCATCTCATTGCGCAACTCGGCCAGCCGGACCGCCTTTTCGCCGTATGGCGCCGCTTCGAGATCATTGCGGGCCGCCTGCGCCTTCTGCCAGAGAAAGCTCGCGAAGGTCTTGCCACTGCCGGAGTCGTAGACCAATAGCGCGTCCTCAACGTCGCGGCGCTCGATCACTCCGCCACCGTCGCGCCGCTCGTAGCGGCCCTGCGCGAACTGGACCTCCTCATGGCTGAGGAAGCTGGTGAACAGGCGTTCGAGAGGATCTTCGAGCAGCGTCTTCTGCCAGAACTTGAGGATCCGCACGGCCAGCCGGCAGGCGCAGGCGCTATGCACCCGATCGGTCGGGAAGGCAATGGTGGCTAGCCCGAAAGACCCGAAACGGGTGGGGTAGGTCTCGCCGACGATATTCTTGTGGCTGTCGCGATTTCCCCGGCGCAGGGCGTCGTTCAAGAAGTTATGGGTATAGACGTTAAGATTGAAGTTCACCAGATTGACGCGGGTGGCACGCTTCATGCCGGCGAAGCTGCCAATCGAGTAGTCCTGGAACAGGATCTCGGCGACCATCCGGTACGCGTCGAACTCTTTGCCGGACGAGCCGATCACCAGCCCGGCTTCGTTGACGCCGTCGATCAGGTAGGTCGTGCTGAACGGCGGCGGCGGGATGGACTCGGCGCGGCTGCCGTCCCAGTCAGCGAGGAAGGAGTGGCCGAACGCGTAATGGTTGAGCTCCATGAGGGCGGCGTAGCCGTTGGCTCGCACCCGTTCGCCGCCGGCATAGTCGTTGAAGAAACTCGGCAAAAGCAGGATTCCCACCCGGTCCGCATTGGGGAAGTAGCGCTGCACCAGGAAAGCCAGGTCGAGAAAGGTACCGCTTCCGGTGCCGCCAGCGAGCGAGGCGACGATGAAGACGTTCATGCCTTCGGGATTGAACTCGAAGCCCAACCGCGCTGTTCGTTGCGGGATGGCCGCGTCTCGGAGCAGGCCTCGGCATTGCTCGAGCCGCCCAGCGATGCGGGTGAAGTTCGGCAGATGGAAGAAGCCGAGGCGGCTCGCCATGCGCACCTGGCCAGCGCCTTCGCCGAGGTTGCCAAGGCCCGCGATCTTGCCACCGGTGGGAAACCAGCGTCTGATCTGCGGGTAATGGTTGATGTGATCGATATACTTGCCGGTGCCGCCCTCGATGGTCAGATCGATGCGCTCGATCGGCTTGAACTGGACTTCATGGTGAAGCGGGTCGTCGCCTCCTCGTAAGTTGTACTGCTCATACGCCGCCGCAGTGGTGTCGGTGTCGAGGTGCATGAACTGCAGGAAGGGAAGCACGGAGAGCGAGCCGAAGCGCTCGACGATTCGGCGCCGGAGGCGGAGCAGCACTTCTTTGCCGGTGCCGCCGATGCCGATCACCAGCGTCGGGCTGACCGGTTTGCTCTCTTCGAGCCTCGACGGCAGGCTTGCCTGCAACAGTTGATCCAGTGGCATAGTTGGGGCTCCTCGCGGTTCGTGTCGTGCTCAGGCCGGACTGTGCCGCAACAGGAAAACCAGGCCCGAGATTAGCCAGAGTGCGGCTAGGAACACGGCGATCCATTGCATCCACAAGTAATAGAACCCAAATTCGAGCAACAGGTAGGAGGCGAGAAACAGCCAGGTTAGGCCATAGAGGAGGAAAAGATGCCAGAATAACGTCTTGCAGAAGGTGTCCCGATAGAAGCGCAGAAAAAAGGGATAGACGACCTTGTAGAGAATGAACCAGATGAGGACGAGCACCAGAAGGACTCCTGCCCAGCGTAACAGCAGGTTGTCCGGCTGCGGAAACGCGGCACCCTTCTCCTGGGCCGACAGCGGGCGACCCAGGAAGAGCCCAAGGAGAGCCAGGGCGCAGTGGCAGCAGTGGCGCGCGGCGATTGTCGGCGATTGTGGAACAATTCGGTTACTCATGGCGCAATTCCCTTCCGAGCGAAACGTCAAGGTCGATCGATTTTCGGTAGCGCCCGCCGCGGCGCCGGATCCTGTGTTGGCGGCTTGGGAGGTGGAGTTCCGGCGATGCGGTGCGATCTCTTCTCGCGTTGCTTGCCGCCCTCGCGCGGCTCGATGGAGAGCCTCAACCCCTGGCCGTCCCGGAAGTGCACGTCGTAGGCGTCCGGCACCGGGGTCGGCGTGACGGTGAGCGCGGCGCTCGGCGTCGGCGGCGTAAATTCGTGGTCGCCGGAGACTCCGCGTGATAGCGTGCCCAGCGGCTGGCCGTCATGAACGATGCGATAGCTGCCCAGCCGGCGGAGCGAGACCAGCTTTTCCGGCACTCCGGTCATGCGGATGAAGTACCACCGTCGGCGTGCGAGCAAGACTGCCGCGGTGCCGAGCAGGACGGCCAGCAGCCCGAGCGCCAGCAAGAGGACCGCAGTGCGGCTGCGTCCGGCGACGAGCGCAAAGCTCACCGGCGTTTCGCTGGGAGCTACCTCCAACTGGCTCACCTCTTGGAAGTCGAAGACGCTGGATGCCTCGTCGATGCCGAAGATTCCCGACATCTGAGCCCGTTCGAGACGGACTTGCACGTCGTCGAAGGACATCCGGACCCTTCCGGTGTACTTGACGACAGCGCCGTTGATCGCGAGACGGAGCCAGGCCAAGGGCCCGCGGATCTTGAACGAAATCGGTGCGGACGATCGTAGGACGGCCTTGATCTCCCGCGTCCGGCCCGGTGGAATGGCTTCATCGATCGTTCCCTCGCCGGGAAGGAAGCGCGAGGTGGCGAGCGGCTGGGCACCCAAGTCTCGCGTCGCCCAGGCCTCCGGTTCGAAGGCGCCCACCAACTGCAACCGGTAGCGGCCGGCGGTGACGGAGTGCTGGGTGAGATGACTCTGGATCTGCCCTGGCATCTCCAGTCGAAGCGTCTGACCCTCTTTGAGCAGTCGCTCCGGGTGGTCGAGGACGACCTCCAGGTTGGGAGCGGCCTTGAGTTCGAGGGCATCGACACCGAGATCCTTGAGCTTCAGATGCTCGCGACCCGGGAAGAGGGGCGGCGGCGGATCCCCTCCGCGGCGTTCGGCAAAGCGGAAGATGGACCTGAGCTTGCGATCGTAATAGGCCAACACCGGCTTCGGGATCACCGCTTCGGAGACCAGGATGCCATAGATCGCCAGCGTCGACTCCTGTCCGGTCTGATCGTCGCGAAACGGATACTTGAAAAGGTGCACGGAACGATATCTCGGCTCGTCCCGCAAGGTGGTAAAGAAACGCCGGATTTCGTCATTGATCTCCCCTGCCTGAGTTTCGACGACGTTGTCAGTGATCAGCCAGACGAGCCCCTCGAAACCCTGCGTGAAGCGGTTCAGGCTCTCCGTCAGGTACGTGGTCCGGCCGGCCTCGGGCGGCACGTTGTGCACCGCCCGGGCAACGTCGAAGTCGTCGATGGGCACATCGGGGTGAACCTGCTGGAGGTCACCGGGCGCAAAATCCCCTTGCGACGTGAACGTGGACATCGAAACTGTAGCGCCGTCCAGCAGACTCTGGCGGGCGATGAAGTCAGCGAGCCACCGTTGGAAGTCCGGATATTGATAGAAGAACCTTGCCCCCGACTCACTCTTGGGAGTGCCCGGCCGGCCCGGCGGCGCATAGCCGGGGTACATGCTGCCCGAGTTGTCATAAAGGATGCCGACCTTCAAGGGGCCGCCGATCGTCACTGCAGAAAAACCGGGCACGGTCGCGGCGCTCAGACCGAGGCAGCAGAGGACGGCGAGCCGGGTCGGGCCGAGGAAGCGAGAGCGCATGCCTCTACCCTAGCGTTGCATTGTCTGTGAGTCATCAAGCTGCTTGAAGTGTCTCAAAGTATCCCCTCAGGTCCTCTCGAGCGGCAGGATTTGCGCTGAGCGTGAGAGTGAGAACGCCTTGGGGGCGAGTCAAGCGGCCGGCGCGCTGAATCAACCGTTGGCGCAGAGTGGCCAATCGCTCGAAAGGCCACAGGGTGGCCCGCTTCTCCGTGGTTTTGCGTTCTGGTTCGCTGACCTGCATTTGTAGCTCTCGGTTGAGGTTGTGGGCCAGCACGACAATGAGCAGATAGGTTTGGTTGCCAAGGAGTTTCCGGGTGCATCCGTGATCGCTTAAGGGGCTCTTTTGCCCGGAAGGCGTGCTTGCAAAAG
>CAXTNS010000442.1:3344-5989 GCA_964245465.1 uncultured Thermoanaerobaculia bacterium | reverse complement strand
CGTAGAGCATGTCGAGGTCCCGCTCCTTGAGGAAACGGTTCAGGGGGACCCAGAGGAAGTTGAGCCCGGGTGTCGTCCCCCAGTGGCCGAGGAGCCGGGGCTTGACGTGCTCGATCGTGAGGGGTTCTTTGAGGAGTGGATTGTCGTAGAGATAGATCTGCCCCACCGAGAGGTAGTTGGCCGCGCGCCACCACGCGTCCATCTTCTTGAGGAGATCGGGAGAGAGCGGTCCCTGGTCCGGCATGTCAAACCTCCTTCCCCGCCACCTCGCCATCCTGTCACAGATTTTCCCTGTAACGCTTTGAAACCTACCGCGGTAGTTATCGTAGTGCTCTACATTGTAGAATCGCCGCCAAGGCCAGGAACCTCACCATGCCATCCACTACCGCCCCGCCCCTCCGCTTCGCCGCCACCCTGCTGCGCGTCCTGCTGCCCGCCGCCGAGCGGGACGAGGTGCTCGGCGATCTGGGGGACGAGTACGCGCACCGGCGAGGCACGCGCGGGCGGTTCGCCGCCGCCGTCTGGCTGTGGCGTCAGGTGCTGGGCTCCACACCGGCGCTCCTGAGGAGGAGCTGGTGGCGCGGCTGGACCGGCTTCGAGCCGGCGGCGAACCGACTGCTCCCTGGAGGACCTGGTATGGAAAGCTGGATCATGGATCTGCGGTACGCGGTGCGGCGCCTGCGCTCGCGCCCGACGTACACGCTTCTCGCGGTGCTGACCCTCGCGCTCGGCGTGGGGGGGACCGCCGCGATCTTCAGCATCGTGCGCGGCCTGTTGCTCGAGCCCCTGCCCTACACCCGCGAGGCGGAGATCGGCATCTTCTGGTTCCCCTTCTCCTGGACGGAGGAGGAGCTCCTCTTCCTGCGGCCGAGCTTTCCGGGCTTCCGCCGGGTGGCCGCGTACCGGCCCGAAGACGTGACCCTGGAGTCCGGCGACGGACCGGCACGGCTGGTCCCGGGGATCTCCGCGTCCTCTGAGCTGTTCGAGGTTCTGGGCGTGCGCCCGGCGCTCGGCCGCCTCTTCCAGCCGGGGGACGACCGGCAGGGGGCCGATCCGGTCGCCGTGCTCAGTTACGGGCTGTGGCAGGAGATGGGCGGGAACGCCTCCGGTGCCTCTAACGCCTCCATCATCGGCCGGCGCGTCAACCTCGACGGCATCCCGCGGACGGTGATCAGCGTGATGCCGCGCGGGTTCTGGTTCCCCGATCCCACGGTGCGCGTCTGGCTCGCCGAGCCGCTCGATCCGGAGAGCCGGAGCGGCGTCTTGACGCTCGTCGGTCGCGTCGCGCCAGGGCAGCGCATGGACGGGGAGGCAATGGCCCCTGCGCTCGCCCGCCTCACCAAGACGCTCGGCGGGCGATTCAAATATCCCGAACAGTGGGACAAGACGAAGAACGCCGCGATCACCCCCATCCGCGAGTACCTGGTCGGCTCCCTGCGGCCGGCGCTGCTGGCGACGCTCGCCGCCATGGCGGTCATCCTCCTCATCGCGTGCGCCAACGTGGCCGCCCTGATGCTCACCCAGGTGAACCGCCGGGCCGGCGAGCTGGCGGTGCGCTCCGCCCTGGGGGCTGACCGGCGCCGGCTCTCGCAGCAGCTCGTGATCGAGGCGCGCGTGCTCGGCCTCGTCTCCGGCGTCGCGGGCGCGCTCCTCGCCGCGGGGAGCTTTCGCGTGCTCGCCGGCGCGCTGCCGCTCGGGGCCTGGGCGGACCGCGCGGTCATCGATTGGACGATGTTCGCCGCCGCCATCGCGCTCGCCCTCCTGGCGGCGCTCGGCATCGCCGTCATCCCGACCGTCTCGCTCTCTCGCGGCGACCTGCGCGGCGCCCTCACGAGCATCCGGACGGAGGTGACGGGCGGCCGCGACAGCCGCGTCGAGAGCGGGCTCGTGGTGGCGGAGGTCGCGCTCGCGGTGCTCCTCGCCTCGGGCGCCGGGCTGCTCATCCGCAGCGTGGTCAACCTCTACGCCATCGACCCGGGACTGGAGACACATGGCGTCGCGGTGCTCGACGTCGCCGTCAACGCGACCACGAAGACGGCCGAGCGCCAGCAGATGATGCGCACCCTCCTGGGCGAGCTGGAGCACCTTCCCGGCGTCCGCTCGGCGGCGCTCACCAGCAAACTGCCGCTGCGGGGCCGAGGGGACAACTGGGGCATCACGGTCGAAGGACGGCCGGACCTTCCTGACTCCACCACGGCCTTCCGCGTCGTCTCCCGCGATTACTTCCAGACGCTGGGCATCGCGGTGCGCCAAGGGCGCGGCTTCACCGACGGCGACCGGCCGGGCAGCGAGCTCGTGACCGTGATCAACGAGGCGGTCGCGAAGAAGTACTTCCCGGGCGTGGACCCGATCGGCCGGCGGGTGGAGACCGGGTTCGGCGGCTGGGAGCGCATCGTGGGCGTGGTGGAAGACGTGGCCGAGGCCGACCTCACCGGCGGGCCGGAGCCGGCGGTTCGCAGCCGCAACTCGCCGTCCCGGACCGGGTGGTAGATCGGCTGGCAATCGGCGAGAAAATCTAACATGGCGGGCGGATAACCTCAGGCAATGGCCAGAATGTGGCACTCGCAAGGTAATCGCAGATGCGCCCCAGAGCCCTCTCCCGCAAACGGAAGAGGGGGCAGCAGTCGCCGTTCGGCCATACGCGA
>CAXTNS010000442.1:0-3334 GCA_964245465.1 uncultured Thermoanaerobaculia bacterium | reverse complement strand
GTACATGTTCTCCGATCAGGTCCCGTACTCGCCGGAGGCGCAGACCCTGGTGTTGCGCATGGAGCGGCCCGCGGACGCGGCGGCGGTGCTGGAGGCGGCGCACCGGACGGTGCAGCGCGTGGCGCCCGGCGTGGCCGTGCAGGAGGCGACGACCCTGGAGAACGTCTTCGCCAAGGCCGTCGGACCCGCGCGGCAGATCATGACCCTGCTGACTCTGCTGACGGCTCTCGCCCTGGTGCTCGGCGCGATCGGGGTGTACGGGGTGATCACGCACCACGTGAGCCGAAGGAAGCGCGACTACGGCATCCGCGTGGCGCTGGGGCTTCCCCCGGCGCGCGTGCTGGGGCAGGGGGTGGGCCGCGGCGCCGCGCTGGTCAGCCTCGGCCTCGTGGCCGGCGTCGCGGCCTCGGTGGTGCTCGCGCGGTCGCTGGCCTCGCTGCTGTACGGGGTCCAGGCGGCGGCCCCCATGGCCCTCACGGCCGCCTCCCTGGCGCTGCTGGCCGCGGGCCTGCTCGCCGCCTTCGTGCCCGCCTGGCGCGCCAGCCGCGTGGACCCGGCGAAAGTGCTGCGCGAGCAGTAGGAAAGGAGGAGGACGATGACCGACAGTATCTCCCTCAATACGCCGCTCGGCACGTTCGAAGAGCAGGTGATGCTCGCGGTGCTCCGCACCGGCGAGGAGGCGTATGGAATGAACGTGCGGCGCGAGTTGGAACGCGTCACCGGCCGCGACGTCGCCATCGGCGCCGTGTACGCGACGCTCGCCTCCACGCGCTCGGGTACCGGCGCCGCGTCCCGGCGTCTCTTCGCCGTGACGGCGCCCGGGGCGCGGGGACTGGCCGAATCGCGGACGATGCGCGAGCGGCTATGGGAGGGGGTGGACCTGCGTCCGCTGCTCTCCCTGCCGGGGGCCTAGGAAAGCGAAGGACATCAAGGACACCAGGGACCTCAAGGACAAGATCTCTGCTGTCCTTGAAGTCCTTGGTGTCCTTGATGTCCTTTCTGGCCGGGGAACCCCGCCACCGTTCAGACGTTGTGACGGGAAGGACAAGGAGGAAACCCCATGAGACCATCCCGTTTCGCCACTGCCGCCTTATTGATTTTTTCTCTGGGCGCGAACGCCCAGGAGCCGGTCCGCCGGCCAGGGCCACCGCCCCGCCCGTTCGCCAGCGCCGAGGTGCCCGGCGCCTCCGTCGAGGTCCCCATGCTGGCGGTCGACGAGGTGGCCGTGGAGGTGCGGATCAACGGCAAGGGACCGTACCGCTTTCTCCTCGACACGGGTGCCGCGGGCGGGGGCCGCATCAGCGAGTCCCTGGCCGGAACCCTGGGCCTCAAGACCGTGGGACAGGCGATCTCCGGAGACCCCATGGGCAAGAACCGCCAGACGATCGACATCGTCGAGGCGGACTCGCTCACGATCGGCGAGGCGGTTTTCAGCCGTGTTCATCTCGGCATACGGGACTTCGGCAGGCCCGGGTTCGACGGCATCCTGGGGATCGGCCTGTTCGAGGAATTCTTGCTCACGCTCGACTACCCGCGCCAGCGCGTGCGGATCGAGAAAGGGGATCTGCCATCCGTCGACGGGAAGGCGGTCCTGGCTTTTGAAAATCGCCGGGGAATCCCGCAGATCCGCCTGAAGGTGGGGGATCAGGACGTGGCGGCCGACGTCGATTCCGGCAATCAGAAGGGTGAGTTGGTGCTGCCGGCCTCCTACATCGGCAAGGTGCCGCTGGAGAAGGAGCCCGTGGTGGTGGGCCACAGCCGGACCGGCTACAACGAGTTCGAGATCAAACAGGCTCCGCTCAAAGGATCGCTACAAGTCGGCGGCCAGGCGATCGAACGACCGCTGGTCGATTTCGTCGAAGGCTTCCCGAACGGCAATCTCGGCCACAGGTTCCTCCGGCGCTTCGTTGTCACGATCGATCAGAAAAACCACCGTATCCGTTTCCAACTACCCGTACAATCCTGATTTAAAGTTCTCCCTCCGAGGGAGGCTTGCCTCCCTCGGAGGGGAATCGGAATCATTTCAATCAGGCAGCACCGGACAGAGCCCGGCGCCGCTGAGGGATAGAACGGAGAACGGCGGGGGATTCCCTCACCGGGCACGTCGGGGCAGACGTAGGGCACTGGAGCGGTCCGGTAGACCTCGTCTTTCTTTTCACCGCCTACGAGGGTCAGACGCAGGCGCAACTAGTTCTCCGGAGCGTCCAGGATCTCGGTGGGAATCTCCTGTCCGTCCTCGACGATCATCAGGAACCGGTCTGAGACCTGGCGCCACTGCGCGAGCCGGTAGGTTTCCCAACAGGAGCCCATTACCAGAGTGCCGTCAGGCAGGAAGACCCGCATCACGCCCGGCAGATCCGGCGAGCCGTCCGCGCCCAGACCTTGCCTGTGAACGAGGGCTCTATGGGTGCTGAACGCTCGGCAGGCTGACAACCGACGAGGAGGACCAACGCGAGGAGCGGCAGACGCTTGGGCATGGGAAGATCGTATAGGAATCAACGGTCCCGCTCCTTACAATCCCCAGCCATGCGAAAAGCCCTTCCCCTCCTTCTGCTCGTCTGCGGGATCGCCTGCGGGCCGGACGTGCCCAACCTGGACTCCCCCGGCAAGACGATCGTGGTCCTCGGAGACTCCATCGCCTCCGGGGTGGGATCGGGACCAGGAGAGGCCTATCCCGACCTGCTGGCGGCCCGCCTCGGGACGGAGGTGGTCAACGCCGGGGTCTCCGGGAACACCACGGCGGACGGCCTGACCCGCATCGACGAGGTGCTCGCGGAGGACCCCTGGCTGGTGATCGTGGAGCTCGGCGGCAACGACTTCCTCCGCCGGGTCCCTCCCGAGCAGACAGAGCAGTCGCTGCGGGGGATCCTCGACCGGCTCGTCGCGGCCCGGGTGGTGCCCGTCCTCGTCGAGCTGGACGCCCCGTTCGGAGGCCGGTACCTGGAGATCTACGAGCGTCTGGGGGACGAATATGGCGCCCCCGTCGTCGAGGACACTCTCGGCGCGATCCTCCGCGATCCCTCGCTGAAGAGCGACACGATCCACCCCAACGCGGCCGGGCAGAAGGTGCTGGCCGAGGCCGTCCTGGAGGAGATCGAGCCGCTGATCAAGGCGCGGAGGAAGCGTTGAGGCCGCCGCTTCTCCAAGGCCCTTTCCGTGAAGGAGAGACCTGGGTCTGGAAGGCGACCCTGGGGGATGCCGAAGTCCGTTTCACCGGGCGCGGACCCTCGGGCGAACGCGAGGACGTGCTGCGTGCGATCGAGCCGGAAGCGCCGCCCCTCGCCTGGGCCAAGCAGATCCACTCGACGGTCGCGCTGCCCGCCCGGCCCGGCCC
>CAXTNS010000441.1:0-6001 GCA_964245465.1 uncultured Thermoanaerobaculia bacterium | reverse complement strand
GTCTTCTTGTGTTGTTTCGGCCTAGCGACTTGTTGAAATGAGGTCTCCAGTTGTTCCAACGGGCTCGCGAGTTGTTGCAAAGAGGCCGGCGGATGAGGATTGGACCCGTCTTGTGCTGCATCGCGAGCATGTCGTGTGGACCGAGAGGGCTCTTTATGGGGCAAAAAGAGCGGCGGACCGCCGTTTGACGGCTCCAGCCGTTGCCGAGACCCCGGCGGGTGTCCCAAAGTGGTCGGCGGCGGCCCTCTTGGCGTAAGTAGTTGTTGCGGAGAGACTTTCAGCAGGAGAGAAGAGGCCGGCGGCTCCTCCAAAACCGCCGAAAGGGTCTCTTCGTCCTCTGGCGACCACTACTTGCGTTGCGTGGATTGCCTGTGTCTTGTGTTGCAAGCGATTTCAATACAAGGTTGTGCTGCAAGCGACCGGCCACCCGGCCCAACGGGCCGGCAGAACCTAGTCCAGGGTATCGGCCGGTAGGCCGATGCCCTGGGTAGGACGGCACCCAACCGCACGCGGCCTGAAAGGCCGCCAGAGATTTTGGGGTCGGAGTCGATTAATCCGCCGAATTTCTCGCGGCCCTTCAGGCCGCAGGGCTATGGGGCAGCCCGTGACCCAGGGCATCGGCCTACCGGCCGATACCCTGGGCTGGATTCTCGCGACCCTTTCCGGGTGGTCAAGACGCCGGAACGATCGCTCTGCTACCAGCAGCACTCGCCAGATCAACGCCGTCGCGTTAGCTACCTTCTTGTATCGTTTCCCTGCGGCTGTTCGCAGGCGTACTGTCGCAAACGGCGACTCCACAGGGTTGGTCGTAAGCAGATGCTTCCAATGCTCCTGGGGGAACGCGTAGAAGGCCACCAGCCGCTCCGGGAGGACGCGGGGAGCAAAGGGGAGAAGTGGCAACTCGCTGACGCTCACTAAACGGCAACGGCCAGATCGTCTCCCATTTGATCCTCGACGAGCAGTCCCTCGGCGAAAAATGACGAGAACGGAGCAACTACCAGATTGTAGACCTGGATTTCTCCTGCCAGAGTTTCAATCTGGGTTATTGGCTTGGTCTCCAATCCTGGGAGGCATACAGTCGTGTCACCGACCTCGACCTCGTCAAACCGGAGGTAGCCGCGTCCAGTCAGGACCCGGTGCGCGGGGGTGGCCGCGAGTTGGCCGTTGAGGCGGATCAGTTTGTCCGCCGTGCCAGTGAGGATTCGGACAACTTGGCCCTCGGCCAGGATCCCCCGTCGATCATCCCAGCAGCGAACGAGGTCATCGATTCGGATTGAAGGAATTAGTTGCATAGAACCGTCGCTCATCGCGATACTGGTTGTTGCCGGGAAGCAGTATTCGAGGGGGGAGTCCCAGTCCGACGAAGGAGGGGAGGGATCGACATCGGTTTTTTCCCAGTCATAGTTGTTGCTCGAAGGGCTCCCAACGGTTCCTGGATCAATACCACGAGACGGAACATCGTTCTTGTATTCTCTTTCCCGGTAGTCCTTAGATCCCTTGGATCGCTCGCGCTCCTCCTCTTTCCGTTGTTTCTCCTGCTCGTCGTCCTTCTCGTCTTTCATCGAGGATCCTCCTTGCTAATCTGCTGGTTCAAGGGGGAGTAACGTGACCGGATCTGCGCTAATCCCAGAGTCGATACTGGGTCCGGCAAACCCTTGACCTGAGCTTCGTAAAGCCGGTCGAGATAGCGTTGATAGGCCTCATTCTCTTCGGGTATTTCTGAGAAGTCCTCGGGGTAAAGCCACTTGTAAATGAAGGCGAGCAACTCCTCCACTTGGCTCCGAGGCAAAGTCGCGCCTCCCGCTGGCCGTTGCGCGTACATCAGGAGGATGGGAGCTTCGTGCCCCTCCTTTCCCTCTGCTGGTACCTGCAGCAGCGGGTGCCGGTAGTCAAAGTCAAGCGCGCGTAACGTAAACCCCTCTCGCTCGGCGAGCGTGCAAAACAGCCGAATTCGGGCAATCCTCTGGTTCCGTTCTTCCTCGGACTCAGCCGTGGCCGGGTCGTCCACTTCGAGCAGAATTCCCCGGCACTCGGCAAGCTTCCCCTGGGGCTCGAACAAGCGAGCAACCTCGGTCATGAGGAGAGCCGATACCGTTCCATTGTCGATGGCGACTCCTTTCTCTGCTACCACATAGGCAACAAAGGCCAGCCGCTGCTGCGGATGGTAGTGGAGCAGGGCGAACCCACAAACCCAGTCTTCACGCTTGGCGACATAGAAGAAGTTGCCGTCCTCACGCAACCAGCGCATGATGTCGGATGCTTCAAATCGCTCGTGAGGTGGAATGCGTCCATCATAGAGATCTAGAGCTGGGATCACGTCCGGGTCTCGGTAGTCACGGACCAAACGAACCGAAACGGATGGCTTAGGTGCAGGGGCGGGAGCGAAGAACGAGTTGGGAGATGAGAACCGTCCAAGTTTATTCGGCAATACGAACTGGTTGAAGCCCGGGGTTTCGTCGTCGGTGTTCACTGTATCCTTGTGGAAGCCACGGTCCATATCGTATCGGCGCAGGAAAGCCACACCCTGACCCTCGTCCAGGTTAACGTGGACGAAATTGTAGCCATTCGGGTGCTCGCGGTGATCGTAGGCAGCTCCAGCCGAGAGGACCGCGCAGTGACCGCCTGTGCCGATTGTGATGCCCACATTGCCTTCATGCTCGTGCCCCCGCAACAGGAAGTGGAATCCCTTGGTCAGCGAGCTCTGTACGAAAGACCGACGTACCAAATCTCCCAGCCAATTAAAGGGGTGGTGGAGGACCCCTATACGGAGGTTGGCCTGTTTAAATTCAGGCGTCTGCATCGCATCGTAGAACTGCGGCTCGCCTAGAATGAGGCAGCCGTAATCGTTGACCTGAGAGTTCTCGATCCTCTGCCCGCACATCCAGGACGAGTTCATACCCACTAGGGCAATCCGAGTGCCACGAACCTCAAAAGAACAAAGGAAACTGTAGGCGGGTTCCGTAACTGCATCCGCGCCCCAGAATCCTTGGACGAATCGGGTATAGTTATCCGCTGGCTGGAGCAGGATCTTCCGGACGGCCTTGTCGGAGAGCGCTTGGCTGACTTCCCTTCGATCCTTGAACTGGAAGGATTTTAGTCGTTCAAGTGTAGGCCGGTGGATATCGTGGTTGCCGGGCACCATGAAAAGACGGCTCTTGGGCACACGGGTAACGGCGAGCAGCGGGTCAAGGAGATCCCGGGCCGCCGCTTCGTACTCGTTCTCTTCGCCACTGAATGCAAGATCGCCGCTGAACACGATGAAATCGACTTCAGCAAGCCGCTCATCGATCTCGGCTCGACGTTCAAGGTCGTCGATCAGCGCGTCGCGGACCACCCGTCGGTCATAGTCGGGTCTCCCTTGGTGCCAGTCGGAGATATGGAGCCATGTAATGCTGCGCATGCCGTTCTCCTGTAGATTTGACAGTAGGTACGAAAAGTATAGCTGCTAAGAGGAAAGACGGCGATGGCGGAGCGGCCCTTCCTTGACCCTCCCAGACCCGGTTGCTACGATCCAGGAGGCTCGGCTCCCATCCAAGGGACCCCGCCCCGCAATCCGACTCACAAAGGAAGACCATGAGAATCGAGCTCAACGAAGAGCAGAAGCTGCTGCAGGAGACCGTCCGGCGGTTCGCCGAGGAGGTCGCGAAGCCCAAGGCCAAGGAGATCGACGAGACGGGCGAGTTCCCCCGCTCGTTCTTCGACCAGGCGGGCGAGTTGGGACTGGCCGGTGTGTCCGTGCCCGAGGAGTACGGCGGCGCCGGCATGGACGCCATCTCCTACTGCGTCGTCATCGAGGAGGTCAGCCGGGTCTGCGCCACCTCGGGCGTCATCCTGTCGGTCAACAACTCCCTGGTCTGCGACCCGCTGCTGAAGTTCGGCACGGAGGAGCAGAAGAAGGAGTTCCTCACCCCCTTGGCGGCTGGCCAGAAGCTCGGCTGCTTCGCCCTGACCGAGCCCGGCGCTGGCAGCGACCCGTCCGGCCTGCGGACCACCGCCCGCCGCGAGGGGGATGACTACCTCCTCAACGGCAACAAGATCTTCATCACCAACGGCACGGACGCGGACATCGCGCTGGTTTTCGCCTCCATCGACCTCTCGAAGAAGCACAAGGGGATCACCTGCTTCATCGTGCCCGCCGACACGCCGGGCTACAGCCACGGCACCCACGAGTTCAAGCTGGGCGTCAACGCCTCGGGCACCACCGAGCTGGCCTTTGACAACACGCGGATCCCCGCGAAGTGGCGTCTGGGCGAGGAGGGCGAAGGCTTCAAGGTCGCCATGGCCACGCTGGACGGCGGACGCATCGGCATCGCCGCCCAGGCGGTGGGCATCGCCCAGGCGGCCTTCGAGGAGGCGCTCGCCTACTCGCAGGAGCGCGAGCAGTTCAACCAGCACCTGTCGGACTTCCAGGCCATCCAGTTCTACCTGGCCGACATGTCGACCGAGCTCGACGCCGCCCGGCTCCTCACCTGGAAGGCGGCCTGGGCCAAGGACCATGGCAAGCGCTTCACCCTGGAGGCCGCGCAGGCCAAGCTCTACGCCTCCGAGATGGCCCAGCGTGTCACCAACAAGGCGCTTCAGATCCATGGCGGCTACGGCTACACCAAGGAATACAACGTGGAGCGTTACTTCCGCGATGCCCGTATCACCGAGATCTACGAGGGCACGAGCGAGATCCAGAAGATGGTGATCGCCGACTGGGTCCTCAACAAGGCCTGAGGAGAGACCGCCATGGCCGTGCTCACCGAGCCCATCTCCGAGACCACCACCGGCGTCGATTTCTCCTTTACGGAGGACCAGGAGCTGCTGCGCGACGAGGTCCGCCGGTTCGCCGAGGAGAGGATCCGTCCCGGCCTTGCCGAGCGCGACCGCGAGCACCGCTTCCCGATCGACATCTTCAAGGAGATGGGGGAGATGGGCCTGCTCGGCATGATGGTGCCCGAGGAGTACGGCGGGGCCGGCATGGACACGCTCTCCTATCTGCTCGCCATGGAGGAGGTTTCGCGGGTGGACCCGGCCGTGGCCGTGACCATGAGCGTCACCAACTCCGTCTGCTGCTGGCCCATCGTCAAGTTCGGCAGCGAGGATCTGAAGCGCAGGGTCCTGCCGTCTCTCGCCTCGGGCGAGACCCTGGGCGGTTTCGGCCTCACCGAGCCCGGCGCGGGGAGCGACGCCGGGAGCCTCAAGACCACGGCCCGGCGGGACGGCGACTTCTGGGTGCTGAACGGCGAGAAGGCCTGGATCACCAACGCCGGCTACGCCAACTGGTTCGTGGTGGTGGCGCGGACCCATCCCGAGGCGGGCAAGCGGGGCCTCTCGGCCATCGTGGTGCCCGCCGACGCGCCGGGCTTCTCCGTCGGCCAGCCCGAGGAGAAGCTGGGCCTCAAGTCCTCCCGCACGGCGCAGATTTATTTTTCCGATTGCCGCGTGCCCGTGGAAAATCTCCTGGGCGAGGAGGGGCAGGGCTTGAAGATCGCCCTCGCGACCCTCGACCACTCGCGGCTCGGTATCGCGGCCCAGGCGGTGGGCATCCACCAGCGTGCCCTGGAACTGGCCGTCGAGTACTCCAAGGAGCGCGTGCAGTTCGGCGCGCCCATCGCCAGGAACCAGGCCATCCAGTTCAAGATCGCCCAGATCGCGACCGACCTCGCCGCCGCCCGCGCGCTCACGCACCACGCGGGCTCTATGGAGCACAGCGCTCAGGCCGGCCGGCTCGCCGCCCAGGCCAAGGTTTTCGCCTCCGAGGCCGCCAACCGCGCCTGCCAGGAGAGCCTCCAGATCCACGGCGGCAACGGCTTCCACGACGACTACGAGATCTCCCGCCTCTACCGCGACGTGCGCGTCACCACCATCTACGAGGGCACCAGCGAGATGCAACGGATGGTGATCGCGCGGAGCTTGCTCCAGAAGTGACGATTGTAGGGGCGGGCCCCCCGGGGCCCCCCGGGGGGCCCCGAGGGGGGGGGGGGGGGCCCGGGGGGGGCCCCGGACACCCAATGTT
>CAXTNS010000440.1:0-6003 GCA_964245465.1 uncultured Thermoanaerobaculia bacterium | reverse complement strand
CCTTTTCGTTGGGCCCGCGGTCAATCAGGTCAATGTTCCGTTGCGCGAGCGCGTCGTTGAGGAGGCGGTGGAGCTCAAAATCATCCCGCCGGACCTCGAGGTTCACCGACGGAGAGGTGCCCCTGGCGTCCATCTCCCGGAAACGGGCCACGAACTGGCGGGCGGCTTCGAGCTTCCCCCTCTTCTTGCCGAAATGCGAGCCGATGAGATAGATGAAGTCGCCCTTACGGGCCAGGGCTTCGGTATCGTCGATCTTGGGTTGGCCGTCCCCTGGAGTGAGAACCTCCCGCACTTCCCATTTACCGTCAAGATTCTTTTGACCGAGCAGGCCCAGAGGGCTCCCAGCCTTGCCCTCGTCGAAAGCCACCCAGAAGGCGCGCTTCCAGCCGTTCGCTTGCAGGAGAGCCGCGTTCTCCACCTTCAGCAGGGAGGAGCCTTCATGAGAACTGCGGCCGGGAAGCGGATCAGGAAGGATCTCCTCGGCGCACGATGGCGCGGCAGACAGTCCTAGCAGGATCCAAAGCGCAACTCCGGCGACGGTGAAAACGGGCTTCTCGCGCACGAGCGTTCTCCTTCAGGGCCTCCAATACCTTTTCCAGAGCCAGGATCCGGGAGAAGGGAGGCCCTTTCTCGAATAGACGGACGCGCCCCGCTCTTTGCTGGGGTTGCGCTGGCCTTCGGCAATGTCCGGGACGGCCCCGGTGTTATCGTCAGGCATGCGGACGGCGCAGCTCTACCAACACCTGCGCGGCAAGCTCTACCTGCCCGCCTCCCTGTGGATCACCTACGCCGTCACCTACTTTCTGGCGGGCACCTTGATGAACCAGGTCGGGCAGTGGCTCGAGATCGCCCGCTTCACCCACTGGTGGCAGGTGATCACCGTCTACGTGCTCTACATGGTCCCGATCTCGGTGATCTTCCGCCGCCTACCCTGGTGGCAGCAGTACCTCTACGGGCTCTTCCCCATGGGTCTGCTGGAATTCAGCGGCTATGCGCTCCATACCAGCTACGCCTATCCCCACAACCCACTCGACCGGCTGTTCAGCGAGCGCAACTTCAGCCTGGCCATGGTGCTCTTCTTCGCCGCCTACTTCCCCCTGCTCAACGCCGTGGTGAGCGGCCTCCATGGCAGGCTGTTCCGGCCGCCGGCTCAGAAAGCCGCTCCATCCAGCCTGGAACTCGAGCCGCCGGTCGGGTGATCGCGAGCGCCTGACCTCTCTGCTAGGAGCCCGACAATGCCTGACCCAAGGAAAATGAGGATCGCACCGGCAGATTCGAGCCGTTTCTCTCGCCGCCCTGTCGCGATACGGACGGCCTTGTTGCTGTCGGTGATGGCCAGCGTGGCCACGGGGCTGGGCTGCCCGTCCTATCGCCCAAACGCGCCGGAACGGGAAGCCGCCGCGAGACCCGGCTCCGACATCGTCCTGTCGGAGGTCTCATTCCAGAGCGGTGGCGACGTCGTCCCGGCCCTCCTGGCCCGTCCCGCGGGGACGGGTACGTTTCCAGCGGTGGTCGTAATCCATGCGAACTCGTTGCGTGAGCCGTATATCGGCGAAACCGTGGACCGGCTCGCGAAGGCCGGTTTCGTGGGCATCGCGGTGGATGTTTTCCATTTCCTGCCGAGGGTGGGGTGGGAGGAGTTTCAGAATCTCCCCGGCGACTTGATCCGGTCGCGGCTCGATGCCGAGTTTCGCGAGGACCGCCTCGTGCGGAACGTGCAGTCGAGCATCGATTTTCTTCATACGTTGCCGTTCGTCCGGCGGGGAGGAGTAGCGCTCCTCGGTTTTTGCGGAGGCGGATGGAACGCCTTTCTGGTGGCGGCACAGTCCGCTGACGTGGAGTCCGTCGTCGCCTTCTACGCGCCGGTCGCAGAAGCCAACGCGACGCGCCGGTCGCCGCAATCGCTCGCCGGCTTCATCACCGTGCCGGTCCAGTATCACCGCGCGACCGAGGATCCTTACATCCAAGAGGCCGACGTCGAGCGATTCACCACGGCGCTTCGCTCTCATCGAACCCCGGTCGAGCTCTTCACCTATCCGGCGAGCCATGGATTCTTCGCTTCCAACCGCGGCGTCTTCAATCCGCGGGAGGCGGATCTGGCATGGTCCAGAACGCTGCCGTTCTTGAGAGCCCACACCGGCCATCCGGTCCAGCAGCGGCCGGTTGCACCCCCCTGGCAGGAGCAGGCAGCGCCTGGAGACGTGGGGGATTCGAACCCTTCACCCGGACACTGGCTGCTGCACCGCTCTCACTGACCCGGCGGCGATCAACGGAGGGGAGCGTCGAAAGTGTAGTCGTCCTGGGTCTCACAGTAAGCCTGCCGGCCCTGTTCATCCGGGCACGAGCCCTCACCGCCGCGCAGAGTGCCCTTGATCCGCTTCGGATCTTTGCTGTCGAGCTTGACGACGACGCTGTCAAGCCCGTTCCAGGTGCTCACCATCTCCGTGCTGACCTGGCCGTTCGCCGGGCAGAGGAAATAGAGGTCGACCGCACCCTGGGCATCCAACTTCACCGCGACGAACGAGGCTTTCTCCTTCTCGCACCAGAGATGGCGGGCCTCGGCTTGATCCTTCACCCCGGCCCAGCTCTTGAGGGGAGGCTCCTTCTCACTGAGAACGATCCACCGGTAACGGTTGGCCCCCGATCCCTCGGTGTAGGTATAGGAAAACCGAGGTGAGAAGGGGACCTGCTCGACCACGGGCTCATGAGTCTTGTCGTTCCATCCGGTCTGGCGGGACATCGTGCCTTGACCACCCGCCGTTCCGACCTCCTGCGCGGCGAGGGGTGCAGACAGCATGCAGAGTACGAGAAAGGCGGCTCGGGGCATCAGCTCTCCTCCTTGAGGTTGGAAACGCGTCCGCGCGAGGCGGCGAGCTCAGGCTATCCAGTAGGCGCCCACCTCGTCAAACACCGCCCGGCTGGGAACCTGCGGTATTTGTACCGCGCGAGGCGCCTCTGGCATCTATCCTGCACTCAAAAATGTCCATGAAGAAGAAACTGAAGCAATTTTACGAGATGATTGAAGATATCGACACAGCAATGTTCACGACGCGTCGCCGAAACGGTCATCTCGTCTCGCGGCCCATGGCGAACCAGGTAGCGGCGAGCGGCGCCGATCTCTGGTTCGTCACCTCCAAGGACACATCGAAGCTGACCGATCTGGAGCACGATTCCCACGTCAACCTCTCGTATTACAAGGATCGAACCCGTGAGTGGGTCTCCGTGTCAGGGATGGCGAAGATCTCGACCGATCGCCGAAAGATCCGCGAGCTCTACCGGCCGGATTGGAAGGCCTGGTTCGGCGACGAGGGAGGTGAGCATGATGGTACGGCCGAGGATCCGCGGATCGTCCTGATCGGCGTCGACATCGAGTCGGCTACCTTCATGGAGGTCACCAAGCCGCAGCCCGTGGTTCTGTTCGAGCTCGTCAAGGGGCTGGTCACCGGCAAGGCGGCGGAGATGGGAGAGACGCAGGTCGTGACCAAGGCGGAGGCGAGTAAAAAATCAAGCAAACGCAAGCCGACCGGACAGGAGGGGGAATGAGGATCAGGACGCCTAGTCTCCGACTCACGCGAAACCTTGCATGCCTTCTGCTTGCCGCCAGCGTCTGCTCCTCAGCCCACGCCCAGGCCACCTCCGTGGCCGAGCGTGTGGCCCAACAGAATGCGCTGTTCGAGGAGTTCTATCAGGCCGGCCTCAAGAGCTCGCCAGAGCGGGCGACCTCGGTCGGCGACTATCGCTACAACGCGCAGCTCAGCGATGCGTCGCTGGCGCAGATCGAGCGCCAGCACGCGGAGAACGACGCCTTCCTGGCGCGGCTGCGGGCCATACCGACCACCGGCATGGCGGAGACCGACCGGATGTCGCACGAGCTCCTGGAGCGGCAACTCCTCCGCGCCGACGTGAACTACGAGCTCAAGAACCATGAGATGCCGATCAACCAGCAGGGCGGTATCCATACCTCTCTGGCCGATCTGCCGTTGAGCGTGCCGCTGGATTCGGTGCAGCACTACGAGGATTACATCGCGCGCCTTCACCAGATCCCACGGGTCTTGCGGCAGACCATCGAGGTGCTGCGCGCCGGCATGAAGGACGGCTTGATGCCGCCGAAGCTCGTCGTGGACCAGTTACCCGGGCAGTCCGAGGGGATCGTCTCGGCAAACCCGTTCCTGCTGCCGCTGAAGAAGTTTCCCTCGAGCTTCTCCGAGGAGGAGAAGCAGCGGCTGACGGCCGCGATGACCAAGGCGGCCAACGAGGAGGTCCTCCCGGCCTACAAGGAGCTCGCGGCATTCCTGCGCGACGAGTACGCGCCGAAGGGACGGACCGCGATCTCGGTCGAAAGCCTGCCGGACGGCAAGCGGCGCTACGCCGAAGCCGTGAAAGCGATGACCACCGTCAACATCACGCCGGAGGCGGTCCATGAGCTGGGTCTCAAAGAGGTGGCGCGGGTCACGGCGGAGATGACCAAGCTGGCGCAGGCGCAGGGCTACAAGGACCTCGCCGCCTTCCGCGCCGCGATCAACAGCGATCCGAAGTGGCAGCCGAAGAACGAGGACCAGATCGTCGCCGACTTCAAGAAGTACATCGACGAGATGCAACCGCTGCTGCCGAAGCTCTTCGGGATGCTGCCGAAATCGCCGGTGACGGTCGAGGCCATTCCCGACTTCGACAAGGCCGCGGCGACGCACTACGTCCGCGGCACTCCGGACGGCAAACGGGCCGGGCGCGTGGTGGTCGCCGTCGCCGACCCGACCCATCGCTCCCTGGTGAACGACGAGGCCGTCGCCTATCACGAGGGCGTGCCCGGGCACCACATGCAGATCAGCATCGCGCAGCAGCTCCAGGGCCTGCCGAAATTCCGGGTGCTCGGCGCCGGCGGCCTGTCCGCCTATACCGAGGGATGGGCGCTGTATGCGGAAGAGCTGGGAAAGGAGGTCGGCCTCTACAAGGACCCGGTGTCCGACTACGGCCGGCTGAACTCGGAGCTGTTCCGCGCCGTGCGGCTGGTGGTCGATACCGGCATCCACAACAAGGGTTGGACGCGCGACCAGGTGATCGCCTACATGCGCGAGAACGACGTCAACGACGTTGTCGCGCAGACGGAGACCGACCGCTACATCGCGCGGCCGGCGCAGGCGCTGGCCTACAAGATGGGGCAACTGAAGATCCGCGCGCTGCGGGAGCGCGCCAGGACGCAGCTCGGAGCGCGCTTCGACATCAAGGCGTTCCACGACGAAATCCTCAACGGCGGACCGCTGCCGCTCGACCTGCTGGAGGAACGCGTGGACGGCTGGATCAAGGCCCAACGGCAGCCGCAAGCGGCTGCCGGGCAATAAAGACTGTCGATCAGCGCGCGTCGTCGCCTTCCTGGGTGCTCTTGAGTGCCCAGTACACCAACGCCGGCTGGAAGAACAACCGCGCCAGCCTTTTCCCGTCGGTGTCCAGCCCAAACGCGTCCCTTCGGTTGACGTACTGCGATACGTTTCCGGGGAAAACCGCCACAAAGAACGCCGCGGCGATTTTCCCCATCAGCTCCTGATGCGCTTCATCCGCCAGCACCAACGCGCTGCCCAGTGCGATCTCGGCGATGCCTGAGTAGACAACCGTGTCGTCCTTCTTGAGCGGCACCCAGTCGGGTACTTGGGCGCGAAAGGCTCTGCGGGCAAAGGTGAGATGGCTGATACCGGCGAAGACCAGAGCGCCACCCAAGAGATTCTTGGCGATTTTCTTGAAGGTTTTTTCTTCCATGATGGTAGTTTACAGCTATTGGGGAACTCCCCTGCACAAACCCTCCGTCTTCCGCTTGGCAGCCCAAATGGATCGCTTGCTCTCGGACCACTTCACTCATGAAGGCAACCGACGGCTGGCCAAACACCTGCTGCGCTATCGGCAGGCTCTGTTCCTCTTTCTGGACCGCGACGACCGCGAAGCGACCAACTGGCCTGCCGAACATGCGATCCGGCCCGCTGTCGTCAATCGCAAGTCGTGCGCTGGCAACCGCAC